>JAEZLU010000185.1 GCA_023415075.1 Bacillota bacterium | reverse complement strand
CTCAAGGCGGACAGCGTGTACCTGGAAGGCGCGGTTTCCGACAAGGTGATTCTCGGGGTCGAGCGGAACGGTTACGCTTTTTCCCGCGCCAACGACGAGATGACCGACATTTACGCACAGTACAAGCTTGACCAGCATCTGCGGCTGATCGTCGGCAATCGCAACTATGAAGACGGCCCGAACAAGATGTTCGCCGGCATCGGCGGCTACGCCAACCTGGGCGAGAAGCTGGACGGCTACGCGGCGGTGACCGGCAGCTCGATCGCCACCGAGTGGCAGGCCGGCCTGACTTACAACATGGATGGCCAGACCGCCCTCCAGCTTGGCTTCAAGTCGTATAAGGAAGACTATGCGCCGACCCGCGACGGCATAGGCTTTGGCATCAGCCACAAGTTCTAGGCCTTCACGATATATTCCCCTGGGGGGGCCGGCGGCCGCCAGCCCCCCTCCCCCACCCTCCTATCATAGCCAGCATAGAAAAACCCCCGGTTCGAATGAGCCGGGGGTTTTTCTATGGCATCACGTAATATGCGACTGAGACGCGGCCAGAGTGAAAGGCCGGCTGTGTCCCGTCTTTGCCTACCCCACACGCTGCGGCGACGGTCTTAGCAGGGAGCCGAAAGCGCCGGCGCTTTCGCGCGAGTCGCTATGCAGGGCGAATGCCCTGCGAACTAAGCTCGCCGCCGACGGATGCCGTACGCGGCCCACTCACGTCCGTGTTGCGAGGGCCGCTCGCTCGCTGTACGGCGACGGCCCCGGATGGGCCTAGTCCCGAACGCGCCAGGGATGGCATAGCGTTCGGGGAGGGGTGAGGCAAAGCCGGGACCGCCGGCTCCGAAGAACGCAATCACGTTCGGGCGTATGCGGCAAAAAAAGAATCCCCCAATCCGGGGAATTCTCTCACTTCTTCATTCTCTCCCACATCGGCCTGGCCGTTTGGTCGGTCTCGTCCCGCGAGGCCCGCATGGCTTTTAGGCAACCGGTCAGCGCATTTTGGCCATGACGTCGTCGGTTATGTCGAGGCTGCCGGCCGGGATGGCGTCACTTTCTTCATTTTTGTAGTGGAGGGTGGCGAGGTTTCTCTCTTTGAGTATCTGGGCGACGGCCTGCTGAAGGCTGTCGAGGATTTCTTTCTCATAGTCTTGCTGGCGTTTGGCAAACTCCTGCTGGTACTGGCTCTGTTTCTGCCGGAACTGGTCTTCGGTCAGGCCGGCTTTTTCACTATTCAGGCGATCGGCCAGCTCCTTGCCCTTCTGCTCGAGAAGCTGCTGGCGAACTTTGACGAAGGGGCTTTCGGCCATCAGCCGTTTGACGTCGACGAAGGCGCTGCCCTTGACGACGGCCGGGGTGCCCAGCTGTTTGGCCGGAGCGTTCAGGGCCTCGGGCGGGATAACGATTTTGCCGGCGGTGGCCGGGGCAAAGCGGGCGGAGCTGGTCATTTTCATGGTTTTGAACATTTCTTTGAGGGGGTCTTTCATGGCGGCCGGCAGGTCGAGGGCCTCGACCATACTGCCGCTGAGGGCTGCAACGAGGGCCGCCAGGTCGTAGTCGATGCCGGTAATGGCCGCGGTCTTTTTGTCGATGGTCAGGGTGTATTTGAAGTCGCCGACGGTTTTGAGGAGGTCGGCCGGCAGGGTCAGCTTACTGGCAAGCGCGGCGGACAGTGCTTTGTCGAGGCTTTCTTTCAAGGCGGCGGCGTCGATGACCACTTCGTATTGCCTGAAGCTGCCGGTTTCCTTGAGGAGGGTGACGGCTTTGATGCTTGAGAAGTAGTTGGCGTACTCGGTGAGCGGATCGTAGTAAGGCAGGGTCTGTTTCTGCCACTGGCCGCCCGCCTGGGTGTAGACGGTAATTTCGTTGCCGGTCTTCTGAATATACGCGATGGTCTTTTCTTCTTTTTTGCCGACCGCGGCGTCACTGCTGCTGACAATGACGCTGCGGGCGAGGAGCGGGTTGGCCTGGAAGTCGGTTTCGCTTTTGGTGACGACGGTGATGGTTTTACCCTGAAGGGTGAAGGCCATGGTGGCATCGAACGAAAGGTGATAAGCCGGCAAAGCCTGGAGCTTCTGGTAGGCGGCGATGACAACGTCTCGGGGGCTGGCGGGCGTGGCCGCGCAGGCCCCCGGGGCAGGGGCCGCCAGGATGAGGCTGCCGATGCATACGGCGAGGGTGACGAGCCACGGCTTCAGTTTGGTCATGTAAGTCCTTCCCTTCTCCGCCAGCTGATGAATATTTATAATATTCCCAGCGAATTGGCAGATTCCTGCAAGCGACCTGATGGGGTGCGGCGGGCAACTTGCGAAATCACCGGCAATGTGGTACTATTTGCCTAAAATATAATGGTTTTTCACAGGAGGTAATTTTTCGATGCCTGAGTTCGGGAACCCTTTCAGCGGACTGGCGGCCGGCCGCAAGCTCACTAAGCCGGAGGTCGTCCGGGCCATCCGTTTTTTGATCGCTGCCGAGTATGAGGCGGTGCAGCTTTATGTACAGCTGGCCGAGTCGGTGGACGACCCGCTGACCAAGGCGGTGCTGAACGATATCGCCGACGAGGAGAAGGTGCACGCCGGCGAATTTCTGGCGCTCCTTAAAGCCCTGGCGCCAGACGAGGAGAAGTGGTACCGCAAGGGGGCCGAGGAAGTAGCCGAGCTGCAGGCCAAGACCGGCCGCTAGCTTTTAGCCGGCGGGTATTTATAATGTACGAGTGCAAGTACGGCCATCGCTGGACAGAATAGCAAAACCCCCGATTGTTTTCGGGGGTTTTTTCTTGGCAGCGGTTTTCGTTTATTCAGAACAGGGCGACCAGAAGGGGCCACAGGCCGGCGCCGACGGTGATGAGGCCGCTGGCGCTGATGACCGCAAGGGCGATATGGCGGAAGCGGATGGCGTCAACCTTTTCGAAGATACGCTGGCCGACCCACCAGGAAAGGAGGGTGGCCGGCACGGCCAGAGCCCCGTATACGGCCAGCCGATCGGCCTGGACGGAGCCGGTGAAGGCGACCAGGCCCAGGGTGGCGGCGTTGCCGATGAAGAAGTAGCGCCCCAGGTCGGCCCGGATGGTGCTTTTGTCGACGCCCTCGTTCATCATATACATGACGATGGGCGGTCCGTTCAGGCTGGTGGTGGCGCCGAAAAAGCCCGAAAGAAGGCCGGCCACCGTTTTCACCAGGCCATGGCGGCGGATGGCGACGGGGCGGCTGACACACATGGCCGCCGTGGCCGCAAGCAGGGTCAGGCCGATGATGGTTTTGAGGGTGCTGTCGCTGACGGCCCGCAGAACGTAGGCACCGGGCAGGGCGCCGACGACGCTGGCGGCAAAGACGAAGAGAATGCGGCTGAAGGCGCCTTCATGCCAGGTCTTGTAAACAAGGAAGCCTTTCATGAGGATGCCGATGAACAGGACGGTGACGACAGCCTGTTTGGGGGCGATGGCGAAGGTCAGAAGCGGCGCGGCCACGAGGGCGAAGCCGAAGCCGGTGATGGTCTGGATGATGCCGGCGAAGAAGACGACGGCAAAAACGTAGAGAGCGGTCATTGTGGCCATGCTGTTTCTCCCGGTTTAGAGGATTGTTAAACATCTTCAATTATAATACATTCGGCCTGGGCTGACAAAGGCGGTCTGCCCGGGGCTCACTTTATCGCCGGTTTATTCCGGCAGGCGGCAAAGGAGGCGCTCGAGGGCGGCGGCGAAGCGGCGGTCGTCTTCGGCGGTGCGCTTGGCCGGCCCGCGGGTCCGGCCGCCGCCGCGGCGGAATCTGGCCTTCATTTCCCGCTCCTCGAGCAGGAAGTCGATTTTGTCGGCGCTGTACACGCGGCCGGCCGGGCTGAGGCAGGCGGCCCGCTTGCCCAGGGCCAGCGCCGCCAGGCCCCAGTCCTGGGTGACGACGATGTCGCCGGCCTCGGTTAGGTTGGCAAGTTTGATATCGGCTTCCTGGGGGGCGTCGCCGACGACGATATGATGGTCGGCACTAATGTTGTGGTTGAAGCTGGCGACCGTCCAGACGGGGACGCCGTGGCTCTGGCCGAGGGCAAGGCAGGCTTCGAGGGCCGCCTTCGGGCAGGCGTCGGCGTCGACGATTATTTTCATGGTTTACCCCCTTATTTGTTTGACGCGGCCGGCGAGTTGTGATATGGTTATCAAGTATGCGGAACTGCCAGCCGCCGGTGAGACCGACGGCTTTTACTATTAATATAGCATATTATGCGGCAAAGTGCGGAAAGGCGGCCAACGAATGATAAGCACAAGTAATCTGAGTCTCGGTTTCGGCAAGCGGGTGCTGTTCAAGGATGTGAGCATCAAGTTCGCCCCCGGTAATTGTTACGGCCTGATCGGCGCCAACGGCACCGGCAAGTCGACGTTTCTGAAGATCCTGTCCGGCGAGCTCGAGCCGACCACCGGCACGGTCGACGTCACGCCCGGCGAGCGGCTGGCGGTGCTGCGGCAGAACCACTACGAGTTCGACGACTGCGAGGTGCTGGCGACGGTCATCATGGGCCACGCCAGGCTGTACGCCATCATGGCCGAGAAGGACGCGCTGTACGCCAAGGAGGATTTCTCGGACGCTGACGGCCTGAAGGTGTCGGAGCTCGAGGCCGAGTTCGCCGAGCTGAACGGCTGGGAGGCCGATACCGAGGCGGCGAAGCTTTTAAACGGCCTGGGAATCCCCGAGAGCCTCCACGGCCAGAAGATGCGGGACCTCACCGGCAACGAGAAGGTGCGGGTGCTGCTGGCCCAGGCGCTGTTCGGCAACCCGGACATCCTGCTGCTGGACGAACCGACCAACCACCTCGATGTCGAGGCTATCCGCTGGCTGGAGGAGTTCCTGTACAATTTCGCCAACACGGTCATCGTGGTGTCCCATGACCGCCATTTCCTCAACCAGGTGTGCACCCATATCGCCGACATCGATTTCGGCAAGATCCAGTTGTATGTGGGCAATTACGATTTCTGGCTGGAGTCGAGCGAACTGGCGCTCAGGCTGACCAAGGAGGCCAACCGCAAGACCGAGGAGAAGATGAAGGAGCTGCAGAGCTTTATCCAGCGGTTCAGCGCCAACGCTTCGAAGTCCCGCCAGGCCACTTCCCGCAAAAAGCTGCTGGAGAAGCTGACGCTGGAGGATATCCGGCCGTCCTCCCGCAAGTACCCGTTCATCGCCTTCAAGCCCGACCGCGAGGCCGGCGACCAGCTGCTCACGGTCGAGGGCCTGACGGAGATCGTCGACGGGGAAAAGGTGCTGGATAATGTCAGCTTCCGGGTGGAGAAGGGCGATAAGATCGCTTTCGTCGGCGACAATGGGCTGGCGATAACCCTGCTGTTCCAGCTCCTCATGGGCGAGGCCGCGGCCGACGGCGGCCAGTTCAAGTGGGGAGTGACGACGTCGCAGGCCTATTTCCCCAAAGACAGCAGCAGCTTTTTCGAGGGGGTCGAGCTCAACCTGGTGGACTGGCTGCGGCAGTTTTCCCGCGACAAGGAGGAGACATTCGTTCGCGGCTATCTCGGACGGATGCTGTTTTCGGGCGAGGAGAGCCAGAAGCCGGCCGCCGTGCTTTCCGGCGGCGAGAAAGTGCGCTGCATGCTGGCCAGGATGATGCTGAGCGGCGCCAATGTGCTTGTCTTTGACGAGCCGACCAACCACCTCGATCTGGAGTCGATCACCGCCCTCAACAACGGGCTTATCAATTTCGAGGGGACGATCTTGTTCGCGTCGCACGACCACCAGTTCGTGCAGACGGTGGCCAACCGGATCATCGAGCTGACGCCGGCCGGCCTGATCGACCGCCGGATGACCTATGACGA
>JAEZLU010000117.1 GCA_023415075.1 Bacillota bacterium | reverse complement strand
AGTTCATCGAAGATGACGGTGCTGTCGTCCTTGGCCAGGCGGCCGCTGGTCGTCTCGCGGATGGCCTTGGGCTGCTCGTAGATCTCCTTAATCATGAAGTGCTCGTAGCCGCCCTTTTCGGCCGCCTCGGCGTCCCAGTGGACTTCGAACACCTTCTTGCTTACAGGCACGCCCTGGCGGTTCATCACCCAGGCCTGGTCCTTGGTGACGATGGCCATTTCGCCGTCGCTCAGGATGTAGGTCTTGCGGGTGTGATTGATGATGGCCGGGATGTCGGAAGCGATGAAGTTTTCGCCTTCGCCCAGGCCGATGACCAGGGGGTTATCCTGCTTGCTGCAGATTATCTTGTCAGGCTCGGCCTCGGACAGGAAGACCAGGGCGTAGGAGCCTTCGATATCGGCCAGCACCTTCTTGACGGCTTCCTCGAAGTTGCCTTGGTAGTACTCCTCGACAAGGTGGGCCACCACTTCGGTGTCGGTCTCTGAGGTGAATTTATGGCCTTTGGCGACCAGTTTTTCCTTGATATGGAGATAGTTCTCGATGATGCCGTTGTGCACCACCACGAACTTGCCGGTGCAGTCGGCATGGGGGTGGGAGTTGGCGTCCGAGGGGCGGCCGTGGGTTGCCCAGCGGGTGTGGCCGATGCCCACATTGCCGACTAGCGGCTGCTGCTCGACCTTTTTCTCGAGGACGCTGAGGCGGCCGACACTTTTCTCGACATTGATCCCCCGGCCGTCGAACACGGCGATGCCGGCGGAATCATAGCCCCGGTACTCCAGCTTTTTCAGGCCGTCGACCAGAAAGGGCATAGCCTGTTTGGGACCTATATATCCGACAATACCACACATAAGGTATATTCCTCCTACAAATAGTGAAACATTTAGTACTGTGCTGCTACAGCCGTTTTGTCCCGCCGGTCGCCCGGCGGATTTGTCGGCTGCTCACGACCGCAGTAAGCCGAGAGGCATCCGCTGACAATTCGATAAACCTCTCCCTCGTCCGCTTGCCGGCCTCGAAGGCGGCAAGCGCAAGCGCTGTTATGATTAATTTGCTGCAAATATCCCGCCTATATCCTCACCTCCCGTTCTGCTGACCGTCCCGCCCTCCTCTCACCCGCCTTTTCCTGCATATACATATGCAAGGGAGCACTACAGTGCTCCCTTAGCATGTATAGTATTATTTTAATATAAGATGGAACAACGGTCAATCTTCCAACTCTCTGGCAATTATCGCGGCCACTTTGTCGACGATTTCTTCCAGTTCGGCTTTCGAAGGCCCTTCGGCCATCACCCGGATGAGCGGCTCGGTGCCCGAGGCCCGCACCAGCAGGCGGCCGTTCTCGCCGAGGGCGGCTTCGGCCTCGCGGATGGCGTCGGCGATAGTGGCGTTTTCCTGCCAGCCGGCCTTGCTTTTGACCCGCACGTTGACGAGCACCTGGGGGAAATGGGTCATGAGGGCGGCCAGTTCGGACATCTTCCAGCCACTTTTTACTTTGGCGGCGATAAGCTGGAGGGCGGTCAGGAGGCCGTCGCCGGTCGTGCTGTACTCGCCGAAGATTATATGGCCGGACTGCTCGCCGCCCAGGGCATAGCCGTGGGTCAGCATGGCCTCGAGTACGTAGCGGTCGCCCACCGGCGTCACTACCACCTGGCCGCCGGCCTTCTTGATGGCCTGGTGCAGGCCGAGGTTGCTCATTACGGTGGCTACCAGGGCCTTGGCCGGCAGTTTGTCCCGCCGCAGCTGTTCGAGGGCGCAGATAACCATGATCTGGTCGCCGTCGACCACCGCGCCGGTCTCGTCCACCGCCAGGCAGCGATCGGCGTCGCCGTCGTGGCCGATGCCGAGGTCGGCGCCGAAGTCGACCACCGCCCGCTTGAGCTGGTTGAGATGGGTCGAGCCGCAGTTGCGGTTGATGTTGACGCCGTCAGGCAGGTTGCTGAGAACCATGACGGTGGCCCCCAGGCGGCGCAGCAGGGCCGGTGCCGCCTCGTAGGCGGCGCCGTTGGCGCAGTCCACCACGATTTTGAGGCCGGCAAAGCTGATATCAACCGTGCCGGCGACGTAGTCGAGATACTCCTTCAGGAGGTCGTGTCGGTAGCTGATAACGCCGACATGCTCGGCCGTCGGCCGCGGCAGCTGGTCGACCTCGGCCAGCACCAGCTTCTCCAGTTCGTCTTCGGTGGCGTCAGGCAATTTATAGCCGGTGCCGGCGAAAAACTTGATGCCGTTGTCGGGGAAGGGGTTGTGGGAGGCCGAGATAACTACCCCGGCCTGGGCCCCCAGCTTGCGGGCCAGGTAGGCAACCGCCGGGGTCGGCACTACGCCGGCGCAGATTGCTTCGCCGCCGGCCGAGCAGATGCCGGCCGCCAGGGCCGCTTCGAGCATACCGCCCGATATCCGGGTGTCACGGCCGATGATGAAGGTCGGCCGGCGGAAATCGCGGCCAAACCAGTAGGTAGCAGTCCGCCCCATCCGGAACGCCAGTTCGGGAGTCAGCTCGGTGTTGGCCACCCCTCTTACGCCGTCGGTACCGAATAGTTTGCCCATTATATGTCTCCCTTCACAGTGGTTTGTATTCGCTGATAATCGCTTCAGCCGCCGCCAGGCCGTCGAGGGCGGCGCTCATGATGCCGCCGGCGTAGCCGGCGCCTTCGCCGGCCGGGTAGAGGCCGGCCACGGTGACCGACATCCGCCCGGGGGACCGCAGCAAGCGGACGGGGGCCGAGGTTCTTGTCTCGACGCCGGTCAGCAGCGCCCGCGGATGGTCGAAGCCCTTTATTTTGCGGCCGAAATCGGTCAGGGCCCGCGTCAGGGTAGCCGTAACCGCCGTCGGCAGGCAACTGCCGAGGTCGGCTGGCCGCACGCCGGGCCGATAGCTGGGCTGAGTGAGAAATTTGTCGCCGCCGGCCCGGCCGGCGAGAAAATCGCCCACCGCCTGCACCGGCGCAGCGTAGTCGCCGCCGCCGGCGGCGAAGGCGACAGTCTCCCAGTGGCGCTGGAAGTCGACGCCGGCCAGCGGCCCGTCGCCCCAGTCATTGGGGCCGACGGTGACCACCAGGGCGCTGTTGGCCAGACCGGAGGTCCGGTCGAACATGCTCATGCCGTTGGTCACCACGCCCCCCTCTTCAGAGGCGGCAGCCACCACCAGACCGCCGGGGCACATGCAAAAGGAATAGGCTGCCCGGCCGCTGGTCCGGTCCTGAAAGACCAGGGCATAGTCGGCCGCCCCCAGTTTGGGGTGAGCGGCCTGGGGCCCGTACTGGGCCTGATCGATGAGGGTCTGGGGATGCTCGATCCGCACGCCGACGGCGAAGGGCTTGGCCTCCATGGCCAGGCCGCGGGCCGCCAGCATGCGGTAGGTGTCGCGGGCGCTGTGGCCGACGGCGAACACGGCCACCTCGGCCGGAACGGGGCGCTGGCCGTTGACGGTGAGGCCGGCGAGGACGCCGCCCTTCACATGTATGTCGGTCACCTGGGCCTCGAATTCGACCGTGCCGCCGGCGTCGACGATCCGCTGGCGCAGGCTTTTGACGACCTGGCGAAGCTTATCGGTGCCGACATGGGGCTTATGGGCAAAAACAATTTCCGGCGGGGCGCCGGCGGCGACAAGGGCGGCCAGCACACTGCCCATCCGCGGGTCGTTCACCCGCGTCGTCAGTTTGCCGTCAGAGAAAGTGCCGGCGCCGCCTTCGCCGAACTGGACGTTGGAGACCGGGTCGAAAACACCGGTCCGCCAGAAGCGGGCCACATCCTCCATCCTGGCCTCCACCGGCCGGCCCCGCTCTAAAAGGAGCGGCCGGTAGCCATGCTCGGCTAAAGCAAGGGCGGCAAACAACCCGGCCGGACCAGCCCCCACCACCACCGGCCGGTTGGCGAGTGGCCGGCTGCCGACAACCAGCGGCGGCGGATTCTCCGGCTGACGCTGGACCACGTCACGGTCGCCGGCCAGCCGGCTGAGCACCTGGCCTTCGCTCACCCGCAGGCTGATATCAAGGGTGTAGACAAAACCGATATTTGTTTTACGGCGGGCGTCAACGGCCCGCCGCACAATAGACAGGTTTTCGATGCTGCCCGCCGGCAGGCCCAGCCTTCGCGCGGCCAACCGTTCGAGCGGCGTATCGTCGCCCAGGGCGACGCGAAAGTTACTGATTCTCAGCAAGATGCCTCTTCCTTCTAACGGCCGACATTGATCTGGACGACCACCGATTCCGGGCTGGCCGTCACGCCATCCCTGAGCTGCAGCTTGGCTTCCCTGGAAGTATCCTTGTCCATCCCGGCCACGCTGAACGGCTCGGTGTAGACGAACTCCAGCTTCTCGATCACCGGGGCGTCGCCACTGACTTCGACCTTGGCCGGCCGGGTGGTTATGCCTTTGATGGCCAGGCCCGGGGGCAGGTCGCCGACGATTACCGTTTTGACGTCGACCAGCTTCTTGACCGCGCCCCGTACAAGGTTGACGCCGACGCTCACCCGCTCGGGGTAAAGGGAAAGGCCTTCGACCACCTTGCCGTCGCGGTTGACCGGCAGGGGCACGACGCCGGCGGTGAAATCGCCGGTCTTGCCGGAGATATCGACAGTCAGCACGGCCCGGTCGACCATACTGGTGATACTATGAGGGCCTTCCAGCGTAACCTGGTCGGGGGTGGCGGCCGCCTTGGCCACAGCCGCTCCGGCGGCGGCCGTGCCGGTAAACCTTATTTCCAGCCCCAGCACCCGGCGCACCTTGGTGTCGATGCGCACCGGCACCTTGTCCGGCTGGACCTCGACCAGCTCGAGGCTGGGCGGCACCACCACATGCACCCGGGCCGAGTGGCGGCCTTCGCCGACCCCCTTGAGGTCGAGGTAAGCCTGGATGTCCTGGGTCTGGAGGCCGGCGGTGAGGCTACGCGAGCCGCGGACCTTAACCCGCACCGAGTCCGGCATCTCGACCGCCATCAGCGAATCGCCGACCCCCCGCACTTCCAGCGGTACGGCCTGCGAAGTCTCGATCGGCGGATTCTGCTCGTTGGTCACGTATATCCAGAGCACGAGGGCCATAATGACCACCAGCACCTTGGCGGTCAGATTGCGCGTGCGGTTCTCCTCCATTACGACGACGACCTCCAGTTAAAGAAATCGCTGAAAGCCGAGCTTTTGGTCTCAAACAGCGGCCTGAGAAAATCCTTGAGCATGGCGGGCTCCACATAGCGGGCCAGCCGCCCGCCTTCGGCCACCGATATAATCCCGGTCTCCTCGCTTACCACTACCACCAGGGCGTCGGTCTGCTCGCTGAGGCCGAGGGCGGCCCGGTGGCGGGTACCCAGTTCCTTGCCGAGGGTACGGTCTTCGGTCAGCGGCAGGATGCAGCCGGCGGCGCTCACCCGGTTGCCGCGGACGATGACGGCGCCGTCATGCAGCGGCGTGTTGGGAATGAAAATATTCGTGAGGAATTCGCTCGACACCAGCCCGTCTACCTTGATGCCGGTGTCGATGTAATCGTTCAGCCTGGTCTGGCGCTCGAAGACTATGAGGGCGCCGATCTTGTTCTTGGCCAGCACGGCCACCGCCGCCATCGTGCTTTCAAGCAGCGATTTGGTCTCTTCCTCGTTAAGGAAAACATCGCGGCCGAACAGCCGGCCACGGCCCAGCTGCTCGAGGGCCCGCCTCAGTTCGGGCTGGAAAACGATCGGCAGGGCCACCAGAACAACGGTCATGCTCTTTTGCAGTAGCCAGTTGATGACGTTGAGGCCGACCCATTTGCTGACAAGAGTGGCCACAAGCAGCACGACAAGGCCCTTCAGGAGAGTGAGGGCCCGGGTGTCCTTGAGGATCATATACAGTTTATAGAGCAGCACGGCTACCAGGAGAATGTCGATGATATCACGCCAGCCGATTGTCGATATTATCCCCCGGATCTGCAGCAGCATAGCCATCCACCTTTAGCGTAATCGCTAAGACTATTCTACCCGAAAATGGCAAAAACCTTTTAAACAGTTAACAGAAGAACGGAAAAAAACTGTCCTTGAGAAAAATGAAGGCCTCCCGGAATATCCGGGAGGCAAGCTCGGCCTGTTATACTTTGGCCACCTTTTCCACCCAGCCGAATTTATCGGCCACCGTCCCATACTGCAGGCCGGCGACATAGTCGAACATCTTCTGGGAGAAGGGACCGGTTTTGTTGTCGTTGATGATGATTTTCTTGCCCTTCCAGGACAGCTCGCCCACCGGCGAGATGACCGCCGCCGTGCCGGAACCGAAGACCTCTTCGAGGTCGCCGCTGGCGTGGGCCGCGTATACTTCGTCGATCGCGATCTGGCGCTCAGTCACCTTCAGGCCCCAGTCGCGGGCCGCCTCTATGACGGTGCGGCGGGTGATGCCGCCGAGAATGCTGCCGGTCAGGGCCGGGGTGATGATTTCGTCCTTGATCTTGAAGAAAATGTTCATCGTGCCGACTTCTTCGACATACTTGCGCTCAACGCCGTCGAGCCACAGCACCTGAGCGTAGCCTTCTTTTTTAGCGTCGACCTGAGCCCGCAGGCTGGCGGCGTAGTTGGCCGGCGTTTTCGCTTCGCCGACGCCGCCGGGCACGGTGCGGACGTACTTGTCCTCAACCTTGATGTTCACCGGATTGAAGCCGGCTGCATAGTAGGCGCCGACCGGCGACAGAATGATGAACAGCTTGTAGGTGTCGGAAATCTTGACGCCTACATAAGGGTCGGTGGCGATGATGAAGGGGCGGATGTAGAGGGAGGTGCCCATTTTGGCCGGCACCCATTTTTTGTCGATTTCGATAAGCTGTTTCAGGCCGGCATGAACGACGGCCGGGTCGGTGTTTGGAATACAGACGATGTCGGCCGAGCGGTTGAAGCGGGCCAGATAATCCTGAATCCGAAAGAGGTTGATATCGCCGGCCGCGGTCCGGAAGGCCTTAATGCCCTCGAAAATAGCCTGGCCATAATGGAGCACCATGGCCGAGGGGAACAGCGAGAACTCTTCGTAGGGTACAATGCGCGGGTTGTACCAGCCTTTGCCGGTTTCGTAGTCCATGACAAACATATGGTCGGTAAAATAATGTCCGAACCCTAGTTTATCGGCGTCCGGCAGTTGTCCGGGCGTCTTTACCTTGGTAACAGCAATGTCAACCATGATAATCCCCCTTTTTTTGCCCCGGAGGCGCAAGGCGAACACGCCTCAGGAATGGCTTACCAAAAATTATATAATGCTTTGCTGGTAAGTGTCAAGGAGGGCAGCCTGTTTTGCCAGTGCTTGCCGGCCCCGCCCGAGGGCGCTTAGTACCTGGCCGGGAGCGGTGCCGCCGTAGGACTCGCGGGCGGCCACGCAGGTCTCGACCCGGATGGCTTCGAGGATGTCGGCCGCGAACAAGGGCGAAAACCTCTGGAACTCGGCCAGCGACAGATCGGTGAGCTCCTTGCCATGTTCAATGCAGTAGCGGACGCTCTGGCCGACAATTTCGTGGGCCTGGCGGAAGGGCAACCCCTTCTTGACAAGGTAGTCGGCCATATCGGTGGCGTTGGCGAAGTTGGCGCCGGCCGCCGCCCGCATATTGTCGCCCTTAACCTGCATGCCCTGGAGAAGGCCGGCGTACACAGCCAGGCTGAATTTAACGGTGTCGATGGTATCGAACAGGCCTTCTTTATCTTCCTGCATATCCTTGTTATAGGCGAGCGGCAAGCCCTTCATTAGGGTCAGCATGGCCATGAGGTGGCCGACCACCCGGCCGCTCTTGCCGCGGACAAGTTCGGCCACGTCGGGGTTTTTCTTCTGAGGCATGATGCTCGAGCCGGTGCAGTGGGCGTCGTCAAGTTCGACGAAGGCAAACTCGGCCGAGGTCCAGAGGATGACCTCCTCACTAAGACGGCTGAGGTGGACCATCAAGATGGCGGCGAAGGCCAGAAACTCCAAGGCGTAGTCGCGGTCGCTTACGGCGTCTATGCTGTTGTCGTAGAGTTCGCCGAACTTGAGGTCGGCGGCCACCATGTGGCGGTCGATGGGAAACGAGGTGCCGGCGAGGGCGCCGGCGCCCAGCGGCATCAGGTCGGTCCGCTCCCATACGCCCCGCAGGCGGGCGAAATCGCGGGCCAGCATCGAGAAATAGGCCAGCAGGTGATGGCTGAAAAGGATGGGCTGGGCCCGCTGGAGGTGGGTGTAGCCCGGGCTGATGATTTCGACGTTCCTCGCGGCGACGGCCAGGATGGCCTCCTGCAGGCGGACGAGCAGCCGGCCGATGTTGACAAGCTCCTTTTTGAGGTACAGGTGGGTGTCGAGGGCCACCTGGTCATTACGGCTGCGAGCGGTATGAAGCTTGCCGCCGACCGGGCCGATGCGCTCAGTCAGCCGTTTCTCGATATTCATGTGAATGTCTTCCAACGACGTCTCGAAGGCGAAGTTGCCGGCCTCGATATCGGCGAGGATACCGGTAAGCCCGGCGATGATGGCCTCGGCCTCGGCGGCGTCGATGATGCCGCACTTGGCCAGCATGCGGGCGTGGGCGATGCTGCCGGCGATGTCCTCTTTGTACATCCGCTGGTCAAAAGAAATGGAGGAGGTAAACTCTTCCACCAGCACGTCGGTGCCTTTGGTGAATCTACCGCCCCATAGCTTGGTCATTACTTCTTCGCCTCTTTCTGTTGCATCAGGGCCCTGATCTTCAGGGGCAGGCCGAAGAGGTTTATGAAACCCTCGGCGTCCTTCTGGTTATATACCTCGTCCCGGCCGAAGGTGACGAAGCCCTCATGATAGAGCGAGTATGGCGACTTGGCGCCGGCGCTCATGATATTGCCCTTGTAAAGCTTAAGGCGGACCAGGCCGGTGACCGTCTGCTGGGTGCTGTCGACAAAAACGGCCAGGGCTTCCCTGAGCGGCGAGAACCACATGCCGTCGTAAACAAGCTCGCCGTAGCGCACCGCCACCTGCTCCTTATAGTGCATGGTGGCCCGGTCGAGGGTGAGGTACTCGAGTTCGCGGTGGGCGTAGAAAAGGATGGCCCCGCCCGGCGTCTCGTACACGCCGCGGGACTTCATGCCGACGAGGCGATTCTCAACGATGTCGGCGATGCCGACGCCGTTAGCCGCGCCGATGGCGTTGAGTTTCTCCAGCAGGGCCACGGCGTCCATTTTGACGCCGTCGACAGCCACCGGCTCGCCCTTGACGAACTCGATTTCCACATAAGTAGCCTTGTCGGGAGCCTGCTCAGGCGTCTTGGTAACCATATACACATCGTCTTTAGGCTCGTTCCAGGGGTCTTCGAGATCGGCGCCCTCGTGGCTGAGATGCCAGACGTTGCGGTCCATGCTGTAGGGGCGCTTTTTGGTCACCGGCACCGGGATACCGTGCTTCTCGGCGTAGTCGATGGCGTCTTCGCGCGAGCGGATGGTCCACAGCCGCCAGGGGGCAATAATCTTCAGGTGGGGCGCCAGCGCCTTGACGGTCAGTTCGAAGCGCACCTGGTCGTTGCCTTTGCCGGTGGCGCCGTGGCAGATGGCGTCGGCCCCCTCCTTCTCGGCGATATCGACCAGGTATTTGGCGATAATCGGCCGGGCGAACGAGGTGCCCAGCAGGTATTTCCCCTCATAAACGGCGCCCGCTTTCAGCACCGGCCAGATATAGTTCTCAACAAAATCCTTCTGCATATCCATGATATAGACTTTGCTGGCGCCCGACTTGAGGGCCTTCTCGCGGACCGGCGCCAGTTCGTCGCCCTGGCCGACGTCGGCGCACATGGCGATGACTTCGCAGTTCGCGTAGTTCTCCTTGAGCCAGGGGATGATTACCGAGGTGTCGAGGCCGCCGGAATAGGCCAGCACGACTTTTTTGATTTCACTCATGATATATTACCTCCAAGCACTTAATATCCTAAATGGTCCGCTAATCGGGCCACTACTCCTTGACCATAAACCGCTCGCTGTCATGGACGAAGCCGTAGCGGGCGTATAGCCCGTGGGCGTTCCTGGTGCGCAGGGCTCCCCGCAGGCCGTCCAGTTCGCCGGCAGTGGTTATGTATTCGACCAGTTTCTTGCCAAGGCCGCGGCCCCGGTAGGCCTGGTCGATGATCACGTCGCACAGCCAGTAAAACGTGGCGCCGTCGGTGACGACACGGGCGAAGCCGACCAGATAGCCGTTTTTATAAATCCCGTAGCACAGGGAGTTGGCGATGGCCTTTTCGATCCGGTCGCGGCTGCGGCTATTGGCCCAGTAGGTTTGCGTCATCAGTTCGCAGACCCGCTCGACCGGCAGCCGGTTCTTGTCGCCGCTGAAGACGAAGCCGGCGTACTCAAGCTCCATCAGGGCTCCCTCCTTTTTGTCCGGCTCAGCGGCCGCCCATCAGGAGGGCCATTATGGCTTTCTGGACATGCAGCCGGTTCTCGGCCTCGTCAAAGACCACCGACTGCGGACCCTCGAGGACGCCGTCGGTTATTTCCTCGCCCCGGTGGGCCGGCAGGCAATGCATGACGATGGCGTCGGGTTTGGCGAGCTTCAGCAGGGCTTCGTTCAGCTGGAAGCCGGCAAAGGCTTTCTGGCGGATGGCCTGCTCGGACTCCTTGCCCATGCTGGCCCAGACGTCGGTATAGAGGACGTCGGCCCCCACGGCCGCCGCTTTGGGGTCGTTATAAAGGGTCACCTTACTGCCGTGGACGGCAGCGTCGGCCTGGGCTTCCAGCACCACCTGGGGGCTGGGAGCGTAGCCCGGCGGCGTGGCCACGGCGATGTCCATGCCGACCTTGGCGCAGGTGTGCATGAGAGCGTTCACCATGTTGTTGCCGTCGCCGATGTAGGCCAACTTGAGGCCCTTGACCATGCCCTTGTGCTCGATGGCGGTGAAGATGTCGGTCAGCGCCTGGCACGGGTGGAGATGGTCGGTAAGGCCGTTGATCACCGGAATATCGGCCCAGCGGGCCAGTTCCTCGACCTCGGCGTGGGCAAAGGTGCGGATCATGATACCGTCAACATAGCGCGACAGCACGCGGGCGGTATCCTTTACCGGCTCGCCGCGGCCAATCTGGAGGTCGCCGGCGCTCAGAAAGAGAGCCATGCCGCCCAGCTGCCACATGCCGACTTCGAAAGACACCCGGGTCCTGGTGGACGACTTCTGAAAAATCATCCCCAGTGTCTTGCCTTTGAGAAGGTGATGCTCTTCGCCTTTCTTCTGCTTGGCTTTGAGCGTTTTGGCTGTGTCGAATATCTGATAGACTTCGTCGACCGACAGGTCGTGAACCGATAACAGGTCTTTGCCTTTCATAGTATCCCCAACTCCCAACAATTCCAGAGATATATAATAATTGGCGCTCGCGGCCGTTATTCCTCCAATTCGGCTAGGAGTTTTCGGCAAAAACCTCGTCAAGGATGGCGATGAGTTCGTCGACATGGCCGGTGGTGATGGTAAGCGGCGGCGCGAAGCGGAGAACGTCGCCGGCGGTGCAGTTGATAAGGGCGCCCTTGGCCAGGCCGGCCAGCACCAGGTCTTTGCCCGGCTTGGTAAGCTTGGCGCCGATCAGCAGGCCCTTGCCCCGCACCTGGCTGATGAGGGCCGGGTACTTGGCCTTGAGGCCCTCGAGGGCTTTAACCATATAAGCGCCTACCTTGGCGGCGTTGGCCGGCAGGTTTTCCTCGGCCAGGATGGCCATAACGGCGTTGGCGGCGGCGCAGGCCAGCGGGTTGCCGCCGAAGGTCGTGCCGTGGTCGCCGGCGCTGAAGGCGGCCGCCACCTTCTCGGTGGCCAGGAAAGCGCCGATCGGCACGCCGCCCCCCAGGCCCTTGGCCAGGGTCATAATATCCGGCTTGACGCCGAAGTGGTCGCAGCCAAACATTTTGCCGGTCCGGCCGAGGCCGGTCTGGATCTCGTCAAAAATGAGGAGAGCGCCGTGCTTGTCGCAGATGGCCCGCGCTTCCTGCAGGTAATTATCGTCGGGAATATTGACGCCGCCCTCGCCCTGGATGGGCTCGAGGAAAACGGCGCAGGTCTTGGCCGAAACTGCCTTCTTAAGAGCGCTGAGGTCGTTGAAGGGGATATGGACGAAGCCGCCGGGCAGCGGCTCATAGCCGTGCTGGTATTTGGGCTGGCCGGTGGCCGTCAGCGTGGCCAGTGTCCGGCCGTGGAAGGAGTGCTCGGCGGTGACTATCTCCACCCGGTCGGCAGCCAGCTGCTTGCCGTACTTGCGGGCCAGCTTGATGGCCCCCTCGTTGGCCTCGGCCCCGCTGTTGCAGATGAAGGCCCGCTCGATGCCGGTCATTTCGACCAGCGTTTTGGCCAGCTTGGTCTGTTCGACCGTATAGTAAAGGTTGGAGGTATGAATGAGTTTGCCGGCCTGGGCGGCGATGGCGGCCACCAGTTTGGGGTGGGCGTGGCCGATGATGTTGACGGCGATGCCGGCGAGAAAGTCGATATATTTCTTGCCGTCGAGGTCATAGACATAGGGGCCCTCGCCGTGGGACAGCACTACCGGATAGCGGTTGAATACCGGCATATAATATTTTTTCTCAGTAGCCATTACCTGGTCAGCATTCATTGTTCTCATCCTCTCCCTTAACGATCTCGGTACCGATACCGGTGTCGGTGAATACCTCGAGGAGCAGCGAGTGCGGCTGGCGGCCGTCGATGACGTGGGCCTTTCCGGCCTGGCCGGACAGCGCCCGGATGCAGGCTTCGACCTTGGGGATCATGCCGCCCTCAATGGCCCCGTCGGCGATCATCTTCTTAGCGTCGGCAAAGCTGAGGGTGGAAATAAAGGTGCTCTTGTCGTGATAATCGCGGTAAATGCCCTCGACGTCGGTCAGCAGCATGAGTTTCTCGGCTGCCAGGGCGCCGGCGATCTCGCCGGCCACATAGTCGGCATTGATGTTGTAGCTCTCGCCGGCCGCGCCGATGCCGATCGGGGCGATAACCGGGATATAGCCGTTGTTCAAAAGGGTCCAGATGATGTCGGTGTTGATTTTGGCCACATCGCCGACAAAGCCGATGTCGACCTCCTTGACGCCGCCGCCTTCGTGGACCTTGGCCAGATGCTTCCTGGCGATTATCAGGTCGGCGTCCTTGCCGTTCAGGCCGACGGCCTTGGCGCCGCTGCGGTTTAATAGGCCGACAAGCTCGGAGTTGATCTTGCCGATCAGCACCATTTCGGCCGCCGCCATGGTCTCGGCGTCGGTCACCCGCAGGCCGCTTACAAACTGCGACTGTTTGCCCATCTGCTTGAGGAGGGCGGTTATCTCCGGGCCGCCGCCGTGGACGACCACCGGCCGCAGGCCGATATACTTCATTAGGATAATATCCTGGATGACGCTGCGCTTGATATCCTCGTTTATCATGGCGTTGCCGCCGTACTTGATTACCACCGTCTTGCCGGCGAACCGCTTGACGTACGGCAGTATCTCCACCAGGACGTTTGCTTTCTCAATCGGGCTGAGCATATTATCGCCTCCCATCAGGTACTGTAATCGGCGTTAATCTTAACGTATTCGTAGGAAAAGTCGCAGGTCCAGACGGTGGCGGCGGCGCTGCCGGCCCCCAGGTCGACCTCGACCAGGATATCCTTGGCAGCCATCACCGGCGCCAGCGCCTTGGCGTCGGCAGCGGCGTTCATGCCACCCTTGGCGACGACGATGCCGCCGAGGGCCAGCGACGCTTTCGCCGGCTCCATCTTGGCCCCCGAATAGCCGGCGGCGCAGAGGATGCGGCCCCAGTTGGGGTCCTGGCCGAAGAAGGCGGTCTTGACGAGCGGCGACTTGGCAATAGCCATGGCCGCTGTTTTGGCTTCCTGGTAGCTGGCGGCGCCGGCCACCCTGATCTCCAGGAACTTGGTAGCCCCTTCGCCGTCCCGCACCACCAGTTTGGCCAGGTCGGTACAGGCCGCCGTGAGGGCGGCCACGAACTCGCCGTAGGCCGGGTCGCCGGCGCTTTCGATGATTTTGTTGCCGGCCTGGCCGTTGGCCAGGATGGCGCAGGTATCATTTGTGCTCATATCGCCGTCGACGGTGATCGAGTTGAAAGAAAAGTTAACCGCCTCGGCCAGCGCCTGCTTGAGGGCCGCCGGGGTAATGGCGACGTCGGTGGTGATAAAGCTCAGCAGGGTGGCCATGTTGGGGGAAATCATGCCGGCCCCTTTAGCAATGCCGGCTACCCGGGCCACCTTGCCGCCCACACTGAATTCGTAGGCCGTCACCTTGGGAAAAGTGTCTGTCGTCATAATGCCGGCCAGAGCCTTGTCATGGCCGACGGCCGACAGTTGGGCCACCGCCTCTTTGATGCCGGCCTCGACTTTATCCATCGGCAGAAAAACGCCGATGATGCCGGTGGAGGCGACGAAGACTTCGTCGGCGGCCAGCCCCAGCAGCGAGGCCGCCGTCTGGGCCATGGCCCGCGCGTCGGCCAGGCCCTGCTCGCCGGTGCAGGCGTTGGCATTGCCCGAATTGACGACAATCGCCTGAGCCTTGCCCTTGGCCGCCACCTGGCGGGACACTTGGACGGCCGAGGCCGCCATCGCGTTGGTGGTGAAAACGGCGGCCGCCGACGCCGGCGACTCGCTGTAGATTACGGCCACGTCCTCCTTGCCGCTCTTCTTGATGCCGGCCTTGACGCCGGTCGCCTTGAACCCCTTGGGGGCGGTGATGCCGCCCTGTATAGCTTTCAGCATGGTTTAAGCCTCCTCAATATTAGGGATACAGCGCCGGCTGGGTTAGCCCGGTCCGCTCGTCTAGTCCGAACATCACGTTGAGGTTCTGGATGGCCTGGCCGGCCGCCCCCTTTACCAGGTTGTCGATGGCGGCGACCGCAATCACCCGGCCGGTGCGGCTGTCGACATGCCAGCCGATATCGCAGAAGTTGGAGCCGCGGGTATCTTTGGTGGCCGGGTAGCCGCCGCGGCCGCGCAGGCGGATGAAGTACTCGTCGGCGTACAGCCCGTTATAGGCCTCATCGACCTGCTCGGCGGTGACGCCGGCCTTGAGGGTGGCGTAACAGGTGCTGAGGATGCCGCGGGCCATCGGGATGAGGTGGGGGCTGAAGCTCAAGACGACCGTCTCACCGGCCAGATCGCTATAGGCCTGCTCAATCTCGGGCGTATGGCGGTGGCCGCCTATATTATAAGCCTTGGCGTTTTCGAAAGCTTCGGTGAAGTGATAGGTCAGGCCGAGGGTGCGGCCGGCGCCGGAGATGCCGGACTTGGCGTCGACGATGATTGATCTGAGATCGACAAGTCCCTGTTTGATGACCGGCGCCAGGGCCAGGATGCTGGCCGTCGTATAGCAGCCGGGATTGCCGACGATGGTCGCCGTCTTCACCTGCTCGCGGTACAGCTCGGTGAGGCCGTAGACTGCGGCCGCGTCCTGGTGGGTGTGGGCGTGCTTGTACCATTTCTCGTATACCGCCGGATCGCGGAAGCGATAGTCGGCACCGATATCGATAACCTTGGCCCCATGGGCGACGATCTTCTTGCCGGCCTCCATGGCGTGACCGTGGGGCAAAGCGATGAAAACAGCGTCGCTGGCGGCGGCTATTTCATCAAGCTGGGCCAGGTTGGCTAGTTTTTTCGGATAAAATCGGGTAAAATGAGAATATATGTTGTCGATTGATTCGCCGGTCTGGCTCTCCGACGTAATATAGGCGATCTCCGCCGCCGGATGGTTGGCAAGGATGCGCAAAAGCTCCTCGCCGGCATAGCCGGTCGCCCCGATGATACTTACTTTCATAGCCCGACCTCCTTTTGGGTTTGCGCTGTTTTTAATAATTATACAGCACGCTGTATAATAATGCAATATTGTTTTTTCTTATATTTTCCGGGAGGAAAGTCATGCCTGATTTCGAAGCGCTGACTGCAGTGGTAGAAGATTATGGCTACCTGGCCGTTTTTGTCACCATGTTTTTCGAGGGTTTGTGCATACCTATTCCCAGCGAGCTCATCCTCGGCTTCGCCGGTTACCTTGTTTTCCAGGGCAAGTTCTCCTTCGGCGGTGCCATCGTCAGCGGCTGGCTCGGCAGCTTCGCCGGCTCACTGACCGTCTACGCCCTGGCCCGCACCTGCGGCCGCTCCTGGCTGTACCGCTACTGCCATCTTGTGCGCCTGTCGCCTGACCGCTTGGAGATTATCGCCAAATGGTTCAACCGCTTCGGGCCGCCGCTGATAATCCCCTGGCGGCAGATTCCCGTCTTCCGCACCAAGATCAGCATAGCCGCCGGCCTACTCGGGATGCGGGCCTGGGTGTTCGTTCTCAACACCGCCCTCGGCATCGCCGTCTGGTGCTCGCTGGCCGTCGGCTTAGGCTACTATTTTGGCCAGAACTGGCACTTCCTGGTCGATATCTTTTCCCGCCTCGGCACCTTCATCGTCGCCGCCGTCATCATGGCCGGCGTCCTTGGCCTGGGCCTCTTCATCTACATCAGCCGGCGGAAAGTAAAAGAGGGGGCCTAGCCCCCGCTTGCCAGACCTCCCCTAATAGCTTACAGAGCCGACGATGGCAATTGCGCTCCCGCATTGGGGGCATTTTTTGTTCCCGCTCAGCCGGCTTTGCCGCCTAAGCCGGTCGATTACCAGCTCACCGCACTCCGGACAGTGGGTATTGACACCTTCGGCGCCGACATTGCCGATATACACATAGTTCAGGTGGCGGCGGGCCGCCTCCATGGCCGTCTCAAGGGTGGCGACCGGCGTGGGCGGCGTGTTCAGCCGGTAGTTCGGGAAATAGCGGGAAAAATGCAGGGGGATATCCCGGCTGAGACCGGCCAGCCAGGCAGCCAGCGCCTCCAGCTCGCCCAGGTCGTCGTTGAGGCCGGGCACCACCAGGCAAGTCACTTCGACATGGCTGGCGGCGGCCGCCTGCTCGACCGTCCGCTTGACCTCGGCCAACCGACCGGCGCAGATCTCCTGGTAAAACTTCTCATTAAAAGCCTTGACGTCGATGTTGAGAGCGTCGATATACGGCAGCAGTTCGGCCAGCGGCTGCGGATTTATGAAGCCGTTGGTCACCAGCACGTTTTTAAGGCCGCGCTCGCGGGCCAGCCTGGCGGTGTCGAGCACGAACTCGTACCAAACGCTGGGCTCGGAGTAGGTATAGGCCAGGCCGATATTCCCGGGCGCGCCGGCGGCCGTGTCCACTGCCTTCGCCGGCGTCAGCTCCTGCGTATCCGGCTCGTCCTGGGCGATTTGCCAGTTCTGGCAGAAGCGGCAGGCGAAGTTGCAGCCCCAGGTGCCGACCGAGAAGATATAGCTGCCGGGGTAGAAATGGTACAGCGGCTTTTTTTCGATCGGGTCGAGGGCATAGGCGGAGCAGGCGGCGTAGTTCCGGGTGTAAAGACGGCCGCCAACGTTTTTTCTGACCCGGCAGAAACCGCTGGCCCCCTCGGTGATAACACACTCCTTGGGGCAGAGGCGACAGACGACGCCCCGCGGATGGGGCTCGAAATACAGGGCCTCGCGCATCAGCCTCACTCCTTGCCGTAGCGAGTTACTGTGAAGCGGTAGAGCTCTATTTCTTCGTGGGCGCCGATACCGGCCTTCTGCATGGCGATGGCCACTTGCTCTTCGACCGTGTCCACCCCCGCCAGATCGGGCAGCAGCAGGCCCGACCGTCCGCCGCGGCGGACGATGACGCCGTACTTTTTCGCATCAAGCTCGGCCAGACTGTCGACCCGCTCGGGCGCCGACAAAATATCGACCGAGATGTCGAGCTCGGCCAGCTCGGCCGCGGCCACCGGCGGAAAGCGGGGGTCCTCGGTGCCGGCGCTGACGGCGTTGTGAATGATCTCGGCGGCGATGGTCGGCTGGGTTGGGCCGAAGGTGCCGATGCAGCCGCGCAGCTGGCCGCGTTTTTTGAGGGACACGAAAACCCCGGCCCGCCCGGCCAGTTCGGCCGGCAGTTCGGTCGGCGCCGCCAGATATTTGCCGCCTGTCAGGTAATGCTCCAGGCTCCTGCGGGCTAAGGCTACCGGTGCGCTCTCACTCATTGTTTGCCGCCTCCTCGCTTAGCCGATAGTGAATTATGCCGTAACCGACCCCGAAGGGTCCTTCGTAGGACAGTACCCGGCCGGCGGCACTCAGGCCGCCCAGCACGCCCATCAGGAAGTAAACGGGCCGCAGACCGCATTCGCCGGCTTCCTCAATAAGCTCCTCGTCGAGGGCCAATAGGGCCTTGGTGTCGATCTTGGCGGCCGCCGCGACCACCAGGCGGTCGAACTCGGCGGCCCGCGGGCTGTAGCCGGCCGGAGCCCCGGGGATGAGGCGGTGGGACAGGTCGCCGGAGGCAATTACCGCCACCCGCTTGTCCATCATACTGATAGCCGCCTGCACTGCCTTGCCGAGGGTGTACATTTCCTCATAGGCCACTAGACCTACCGTTATGTGAACAAGTTGACCGCGGAAACCGGCCTTGTGCAGATAATATAGCGGGACGATGGCCCCGTGGTCGAGGTGAAGGGGAAAGCGGTAGGTCTTGGCCAGTTCGTCAGTAAGCTCAAGCAGATTGACGCCAAGCCGCTCGGCCTTGCGGAGGATTTGCCGCACCAGGAGCCCGTCCGTCTCGAAGCCGAGGGCGACCTCGGGCACGCCAAAGGCCGCCAGGCTCCCCTTCAGGCGGGGATGGACGCTGATGCCGGCCGCATCCTGAAACACCGGGCCATGGGGCGTGATAAGGACGACGGTCTGCGGGTTTTCCTGCTGCAAAAGCCCGGCCGCCTCTTCGGCCGCCTGCACCGTGGCCGTTATCTTCGCCAGCTCGCCTTGCCCCACTTCCGGCACCATAATCGGCGGATGCGGCATCAGCGCGCAGCCAACCAGGTTTTTCACAAGCATCACCCCTTTCATCGTGTTATCTTTCCACATTATGGGCGCAATGATACGCCAGCGCCCTAGCGATCCGTTCGACCATTTTCTGCTGGTAGTTGCCGTCGGCCAGCATGGCCGCCTCGCCGGGATTACTGAGAAAGCCGGTTTCCACAAGGACCCCGGGGATGGTTGTATCCTTCAACACTATAATATCCGAATCCTGCTTGGCCTGGCGCTTATTACCTGGCGGGAAATCCTGCAGGGCCTGCTGCATAGTCTCGGCCAGCTGCCTGCTTTCCGGCAGCTTGGGGTTGTAGTACACCTCGGCGCCGAACCATTTGCTGCCGCGGATGGCGTTGAGGTGGATACTGACGAAAACGGCGGCGCCGGACTCGTTAATAATCTCAACCCGCCGGTTGAGGTCGTTCCTCTTGCCGCCCTTGCCGCGGGTGTAATAATCGATGTCGCTGTCGCGGGTCATGACGACAGTTGCTCCATTCGCGCGCAGGACGTCGGCCAGCCGCAGGGCGATGGCCAGGGTAACTTCCTTTTCGTTCAGCCCGTTGCCGCGGGCGCCGCCGTCCACGCCGCCGTGGCCGGGATCGACGGCGACCGTCTTGCCGGCCAGAACAGCCAGATTGGCGTTATCGATATCATCCGCCTTCAGGTAAACAACCGCCAAGAGGTTGGCCACCGCCAACGCGGCCACAGCGCCGATCACCGCCAGCAGCCTGAGGCTTTGCCGCCGCAGCCGCACAATCCACATCACCTTCACCCCCATCATTTTCCCTACCACAATATGCCGTCCCGCCGGCCCCTATGTCGGCATCCGGGGTGGGAAGTATAGCCAAAACGGGACAAGTCGGGTAAAATATAAGTAACCCGCAAGCTGCGGGCCGGGTAATGAGCGGGAGGAGAACAATGGGTAAAACCACTTATTGGCTTATTTTGGTCATCGTTTTTCTCGCCGCCTTCTGGTGGGCTGGCGGCGGCAGCATATTGCCCCAGCTCGCGCCCAAGCCGGCGATCGAAAAAGCGGTCGGCAAGGCCGACAGTAAAGCCGAGGATGGCGCCTGGACGAGGGCCTATCGGGTCTTCGCCCTCAAGAGTGCCGTCGAAGCCAGGCTCGACAAAAAGGATTACGTCCGCCTCGCCGATGTGCCACTTACCCTCCAGCAGGCGGTTATCGCCGTCGAGGATCACCGTTTCTATAGCCACATCGGCGTCGATATCGAAGGCATCCTCAGGGCCTCGCTGGTCAACCTACAGACAGGCTCGCTGCAGGAAGGCGCCAGCACCATAACCCAGCAGCTGGTGAAGAACCTCTTCCTCTCTCCGGAAAAAACCTGGATCCGCAAAACCGAGGAAGTCGTGCTGGCCTTCGACCTGGAAGCCCGTTACTCCAAGGAAGATATCCTCGAGATTTACCTCAACACAATTTACTTCGGCTCGGGAGCCAAAGGCATTGGCCAGGCTGCCCGCGTCTACTTCGGCAAAAAGCCGGCCGAGCTGACTTTAGCCGAAAGTGCCATGCTGGCCGGCCTGCCCAACGCCCCATCC
>JAEZLU010000113.1 GCA_023415075.1 Bacillota bacterium | reverse complement strand
ACCCACAAGATTATCGGCGCCATGACCCAGTGCTCGATGGTCCACTGCCGCGAGGGCCGCATCAGCGTGCCGCGGCTCAAGGCCATGCTCCAGCTCGTCCAGACGACCAGCCCCAACTATATCCTGATGGCGTCGCTGGACGTGGCCCGCATGCAAATGGCCACCCAGGGCCGGCAGCTGGTCGAGCGGGCGATCGACCTGGCCGAGTGGGTGCGCTGCGAGATCAACAAAATTCCCGGCCTGTACTGCTTCGGCGCCGACAAGCTCGGCAACCCCGGCGTTTTCGGCCTCGACCCGACCAAGGTGACGGTTACCGTCAAGGGGCTGGGCCTCAAGGGGGCGGAAGCCGAGCGCATTCTCCGCCACAAGCATAAGGTGCAGGCCGAATTGTCCGATATGTATAACCTGCTGTTTCTCATCACCTTGGGCGACGGCGAGGACGAGGCCAGAGCTTTGGTGGCCGCTCTCCAGGACCTGGCGGCCAACCATGCGGGCGAACGCGATTTTTCTCTGGTCGAGGATGCCTACAGCAGCATAATGGCTTACCCGTCGACACCCGAGCAGGTTATTTCGCCCCGCAGGGCGCTGTTCGGCCATACCAAGATCGTGCCGTTCATGCAATCGGCCGGCCGGGTGTGCGCCGAAATCATAACGTTTTATCCGCCCGGGATCCCGCTTCTCTGCCCGGGGGAGCGCATTTCCGACGAGATCATCCAGTACTGCCGGCGGCTGCAGGAAGCCGGGCTGCACATTTCCGGACCGGAGGATTATACGCTGAAAACGGTTAAAGTGGTGGAATGATGGCCGGGATATTCATCAGCCTCGAAGGTCCCGACGGGGCCGGCAAGACGACCCAGCTAAACCTGCTGGCTGAACACCTTAAGAAACGCGGCTTCATAGTCCGCTGCACCCGTGAGCCGGGCGGCACGGTCATCGGCGACAAGATCCGCGCCCTGCTGCTCGATCCGGCCCACGGCGAGATGGCGGCCCGTACCGAGGCGCTGCTTTACATGGCCGCCCGAGCGCAGCATGTGGCCGAGGTTATCGCCCCGGCGCTGGCCCGCGGCGAGGCGGTGCTGTCCGACCGCTATGCCGATTCGACGATCGTCTATCAGGGAGCGGCCCGCCGGCTGGCGATGGCTGAGCTTACGGCAACCAACCTGTTCGCGACCGGCGGCGTGATGCCGGCCCTCACCATCCTGCTGGACGGCGACGGCGATCTTCTCGGCGGCCGGCGGGCCGGCCGCGGCAGTGCCGACCGCATCGAAGACGAAGGCGAACCTTTTCAGAAACTGGTGCGGCAGGGGTTCCGCGAGTTGGCGGCGGCCGAGCCTGAGCGCATCAGGACGGTGGCGGCCGCCGGGTCGGTGGCTGAGGTCCACCGGCAAGTGGTCGCGGTTGTGGAAGAGTTTTTGTACAGGAGGGGCCTTGGGTGAAGATTAACAAGCTGGGGACCGGCGGCGCGCCGCTGGTGGCCGACCGTGACACCGCCGCCAGGACCGAACGGACCGAGGAACTGTTTTCCGGCGATCTGGCCAGGGCCCATAGCGACCTGAGCCAGGAGAAGCTGAAGGAACTGCTTGACAAGATAACCGCCCAGGGCAAAAGGCTGGGCGAGGTGCCCACCTACTCTGAGCTCAAAACCTACCGCGAGCTTGTGCGCTCGTTCCTGAGCGAGACGGTCAGCCGGGCCTACACGCTGGAGTCGCAGGCCGGCTGGGACCGCCAGGGCCGCCAGAAGATTTATACGACAGTTAAGAAGATCGACAGCGAGCTGGCCGATCTGGCCGAGGACGTCCGCTTCGGCCAGGAAAGGCAGCTGCAGATAATGAACCGGCTGGACGCCATCCGCGGCATGCTCGTCGATTTATATAGCTGATGGTTACGCGCTGGGAAGAAATCGCCGGCCACGGCGACAATATCGCCATGCTGAAGAATATGCTGGCCCAGGGCCGCGTGCCGCATGCCCTGCTGTTCGCCGGCCCGGCCGGCGTCGGCAAGATGCTGACGGCCCGGGTGCTGGCCACCGGCCTGCTGTGCGCGGCGGCGGCCGACCGGCCATGCGGCAAGTGCCCGTCCTGCCGCCAGGCGGTTCAGGGTAGCCATCCTGACCTGGTAACGGTGGCTGCCGACGGGGCCAGCCTGAAAATTGACCAGATCAGGGCGCTGCAGCAGGAGGCGGCGCTCGCGCCGTATTACGGCGGCGCCCGGGTTTTCCTTATCGAGGAGGCCGAGCGGCTTACGGCCGAGGCGGCCAACAGCCTGCTGAAGATTCTCGAGGAACCGCCGGCCGGCACGGTTTTCGTGCTGACCGCCGCTTCGCCCCACGCCCTATTGCCGACGATAGTTTCCCGTTGCCGGCTGCTGAAGTTCGCCCCGCTGGCGGCCGATGCGCTCAGCCGTCTCCTGGTGGCCCGGGGGGCCGCCGAAGGGCCGGCGAGGGTGGCGGCCCGCCTGTCCGGCGGCCGGGTGGGCGAGGCGCTGACACTGCTGGAACCGGACGGTCTGGCCCTCAGGGATAAGGCAGTGGCCGCGGTGGCCGCCTTGGCGGGCGGCGACGCGGTGTTCGCCGCCGGCGAGGCGGCCGCCCTGGACAAGCTGCCGCCGGCCGAGCTTGCGGCGTTTTTGCGCCATCTGGCCCAGGTGCTGCGCGATCTTTTGGTGATAAAAAGCGGCCAGCCGTCGCTGGTTTTCAACCAGGATATCATCGATAAATTACAGGCTCTTGCCGCCGGCTGGCGGGAGGCCGGCCTGGACCGGGCCCTGACGGCCGTGAAGGAGGCCGGCCGGGCCATGGAGGGCAACGCGAACAGCCGCCTGACCAGTGAGGCGATGCTGATACAGCTTATGGATGCGGCGAAGGAGGGAATCTGATTTGCAGACAGTTGTTGGCGTAAGATTCAAGAAAGCCGGCAAGGTGTATTATTTCGACCCCGGGCAGCTGAAACTGGCCGAGGGCGACAATGTCATCGTCGAAACGGCCCGTGGCCTGGAGTTCGGCAAGGTGGTCATCGGCTGCCGCGAGGTGAAGGACGAGGCTATTGTAGCCCCCCTGAAGCCTGTGCAGCGCAAGGCCACTCCCCAGGACGAGGCCAAGGTGCGGGATAACGAGGCCAAGGAAGCTGAGGCCCTGCGGATTTGCCAGCAAAAAATCCAGGCCCACAATTTGCCGATGAACCTGGTGGATGTGGAGTATACTTTCGACGTCAATAAGATAATTTTTTATTTCACCGCCGAGGGCCGCATCGATTTCCGCGAGCTTGTCAAAGACCTGGCCGGCGTGTTCCGCACCCGCATCGAGCTGAGGCAGATCGGTGTGCGCGACGAGGCCAAGATGGTGGGCGGTATCGGCTGCTGCGGTCGGCCGCTGTGCTGCGCCACTTTCCTGGGCGACTTCGAACCGGTGTCCATCCGCATGGCCAAGGACCAGAACCTGTCGCTCAACCCGACGAAAATTTCCGGTATCTGCGGCCGCCTGATGTGCTGCCTGAAATACGAGAGCGATTGCTACGGCAGCTGCAAGAAGGTGGCGGTGCCGGTGGTCGGCCGCGAGGCGATGACGGTGGACGGCGAGGGCAAGAT
>JAEZLU010000099.1 GCA_023415075.1 Bacillota bacterium | reverse complement strand
GGAAAGATAATGGGAGAGATGATATGAACCTCGGGCTGTACATCCATATCCCGTTCTGCCTGCGCAAATGCCTGTACTGCGATTTCCCCTCGGTCGCCGGCCGGGAGGAGCTATACGATACCTATATCACCGCCCTCGGCCGGGAGTTCGCCGGCTGGGGCGGTGTTTTGTCTGGCTGTGAGGTGGATACGGTGTATGTCGGCGGCGGCACGCCGACCGCCCTGCCGGCCGGGCTGCTGGCCAGGCTGGGCGATATCCTGCGGGCCTACGTGCCTATGGCTGCCGTGGAGGAGTTTACCGTCGAGGCCAACCCCGGTACTCTCACCGCCGAGAAACTGGCAGTTCTCCGCGCTGCCGGCGTCAACCGCCTGAGTCTCGGCGTCCAGTCCTTCGACGACAAAGTGCTGGCGGCTGCCGGCCGCATCCATTCGGCGGACGAGGCCCTGGCGGCGGTCGAACTGGCTGCGGCCGCCGGCTTTGCCAACCTCAGCCTCGACCTGATGTACGGCCTGCCCGGCCAGTCGCTGGCCAGCTTCCGCTCTGGCCTCCGGCAGGCCGTGGCCCTGCCGGTCAGCCACCTCTCGGTTTATGGCCTGAAAGTCGAGGAGGGGACGCCCTTCGCCTGCCGCCAGGCCAAAGGCGAGCTGCCCCTGCCGGACGAGGACGAGGAAGAGGCCATGTACGAGCTGACGACCACTTTCCTGCCGGACTGCGGCCTGGACCGCTACGAGATATCGAATTTCGCCCGTTCCGACACCGCCTGTCGCCATAACCTCAAGTACTGGCGCTACCGGCCATACCTCGGCCTGGGGGCGGCCGCCCACTCCTTCTGGCAGGGCGAGCGGCTGGCCAACATCGCTGCCGTCGACGAGTATATCCGCCTGGTGCTGGCCGGCGAATTGCCGCTGGCCGGCCGCGAACGGCCCGACCGGCTTACGGCCATGGCCGAATATGCCTTCCTGGCCCTACGGACGACGGCCGGCCTCGACTATGCCGATTTCGCCGCCTGCTTTGGCGAAAGCTTCGGCGACCGCTACGGCGGGACGGTCGCCGACCTGGCCGGCCGGGGCCTCCTGACCGCCCGCGCTGACGGCATCCGCCTTACTGCCGCCGGCATGAAATACGGCAATGTTGTTTTCGCCAGTTTCCTTCCTGATAAGGGCTAATCAGCTTGACATCGGCGGGGGAAAAATGGTATTTTTTTATTAGATGTTAGCACTCTATCGAGAGGAGTGCTAACAAAGGAGGGTAGCCCCATGCTGGATGACCGGAAGCGCAAGATTCTCCAGACGATTGTCGACGACTATGTTTCCACCGCCGAACCTGTAGGTTCGCGAACGCTGGCCCGCAAGTACGGCCTGGGGCTCAGCCCGGCGACCATCCGCAACGAGATGGCCGACCTCGAGGGGCTGGGTTTTCTTGAGCAGCCGCATACCTCGGCCGGCCGCATTCCTTCGCCCCGGGGCTACCGCTTCTATGTCGACTGCCTGCTGTCGCCGCCGAAGATATCCCAAAACGAGGTCAGCCTCATAACCAACTGGTATGAGGCCAAGGTCCGCAGCATCGAGGAAATTTTCCAGGAAACCGCCAAGCTCATCTCCCGTATGACCCATAGTGTTTCCCTGGTTACCGCGCCGCAGTTCACCAAGTCGGCGTTCAAGTACGTGCAGTTCCTGCCGCTTGACGAACACCGGGCCATCATCGTCGTCGTTACCGACGCCGGCTTCGTCGAAAACAAGGTCATCGATATCCCGGAGGGCACTTCGTTCCAGGACCTGCAGCAGATTGCCGGCGGCATTAACGGCCGGCTGGCCGGCCTGTCCTTCGACCAGATCAAGCAGTCGCTTTTGCGGGAAGTCAAAGAAGACGTGCTGACAAATCCGGCCCTTTTCGAAACCGCCCTCAACATCCTGCGTCAGGCGCTGGCGGTCGAGCGCGGCGAGCGGGTCTACCTCGGCGGCACCACCCAGCTTCTGAGTCAGCCGGAGTTCCGCGATGTCGATAAGATTCGCGGCCTCTTAACCATGCTGGAGGAAGAGAGACTGCTCAGTGACATCCTTCATATGCAGGACGGCGAAGGCGTGGTCGTGACCATCGGCCGCGAAAACAAATACAGCGGCATCCAGGACTGCAGCATGGTGCAGGCGACTTACCGCGTCGACGGGCAAGTCATCGGCACGCTGGCCGTTCTCGGCCCCACCCGCATGGAGTACGGCAAAACGATGGCCGTGTTGGAGTTCATGCACCGCCACCTTGGCGAGTTGCTCAAGAAATACAAATTGTAGACAGGGGGCGGACTGCCCGGTCGGCCCCGCCGGCCTGCCCTGGCGGCTGCCGGTTGCTGTCATACATAATGAGGCTGTAGACAAGAATAAGATATATACACAGGAGGAAACCGCATGAACCTTAAACAGGCCGGCAGCGGCGCCGAAGTCGACGAAAGAATGGCCGCGCTGCTCACGAACGCCAGCGCCGTACGGGCAATCACTGCCGCGGTCGAGGGAACGATCGGCCCGAAAGGGCTCGACACCATGCTGGTGGACCGTTTCGGCGAAGTTATCATCACCAACGACGGCGTCACCATATTGGATAAGATGGATGTCAATCATCCGGCCGCCAAAATGCTTATCAATATCGCCAAAGCTCAGCAGGCCGAGGTCGGCGATGGCACAACCACCGCAACCATTATGGCCGGCGGTCTGGTGGCCGAGGGCGTAAACCAGGTGCTGCGCGGCGTGCCGGTGGCCCGGGTCATCGAAGGCATCAAGCAGGGCATCGTTGTAGCTCTGGATAAAGTGAAGGAACGCGGCCGCCAGATCGCGAGCATCGACGATCCCGTCCTCGACAGCATAGCCACTATCGCCGGCCGCGAGCACCGCGACATCGCCGAACTGGTGGTGGCCGCCGCCCGTCTCATCGGCCTGGAAAAGCTTCATGAGCATAACTTCAAGCTTTCCGATATAATAACCGCCGAGGAAGGCGCCGACAACGAGGTCTTCCTGGGGGTCATCGCCGACAAGGAGCGGATGAACAAGGATATGCCCCAACTGGTGGCGGACGCCAGGCTGCTCCTGGTGGACGACGCCCTCGAGCCGGAGGAGATCGAGGATGAGGCCCTCGGCACCGAAACTGGCTTCAAGCGTTACATCGAGCTCCAGGAGGAGTTCAAGGCCAATGTCCGCAAGATCGTCGACCTCGGAGTGAAAGTCGTGCTGGTCGACCGCGGCGTTCACGACTCGGCCGAGGAGGTTCTCACCGACGCCGGCATCATGGTCATCCAGCGGGTTTCGGCCAAGGACATGCGGCGGGTGGCCGAGCACACCGGCGCCCGGGTTATCAAACGCACCGGTCTCAAGAAAGAGACCGCCGATATCGAGAAGTATCTCGGCTTCGCCGAGAAAGTATACGAGGACGAGAAGCTCGAGCAGGTCCGCATACTCGGCGGCAAGGGCAAGCCGATGGCCACCATTCTGGTGGGGGCGGCGACCGAAGAAGTGGTGGGCGAGCGCGAGCGCATCGCCAAAGATGCAGCTTCCAGCGTCCAGGCGGCTGTCAAGGGCGGCTACGTTGCCGGCGGCGGCGCTGTCGAGATTGCCGTGGCCCGCGAAGTCGAGAAAAGCCGCGAAACAATCAAGGGCATGGCGGCCTATGGTGTCGATTGCGCGGCCAGCGCTCTCAAGCGGCCGCTGGCCCAGATCGTTGAGAACGCCGGTTTCAACCCACTGGAGAAGGTCGAGGAGGTTATCGCCGCCCAGGTTGGGCGCGGGCTGGATTCGCTGGCCGTCGACTGCGACAGCGGCGAGATCGCCGACATGCTGGAGCGCGGCGTGGTCGACCCGGTGCCGGTAAAGCTGCATGCCATCAAAGCGGCCGGCGAGGTGGCGGTAGCCATCCTGCGTATCGACACGATAATCAAGAAGAAGGAAGAAGGCGCCGCCGCCAAGAATGCCGCCGCCGATGCGGCGACCCCCGATTTTTAAACAGACGAGGTGATGCTCATTGAATAAGGAAAAAGATCTGGCTGCCGATGAACTTGCTGTAGAAACCGAGGCTGCGCCGCCCGCCGGCGAGGGCCCGGCAGAAGAAGGCGGACTTGACCCGCAGGCGGCTGTCCTGGCCGCAAAGACCCGCGAAATGGAGGAATGTCAGCAGCGCCTCTTGAGGCTGCAGGCCGACTTCGATAATTTCCGGCGGCGGTCCCGCCAGGAAAGAGAGGAATTGTCCCAGGTGATCGCCCGCGGCGTCTTCAAGGAACTACTGCCGGTGCTCGACAATTTCGAACGGGCCCTGGCGGCAGCGGTGCAGGACGCCGGCCAGTTCAGGACAGGGGTGGACCTGGTATACCGCCAGTTGACCGGCATATTGGAGAAAGCCGGCGTTACCGCCATCGCCGCCGCCGGCAATCAGTTCGATCCCGCCCTCCACGAGGCGGTCATGCGGGTCGAGGACGCCGGCCAGCCCGACGGCCTGGTGCTTGAGGAGCTGCAGAAAGGCTATATGGCCGGCGGCAAGGTGCTGCGGCCGAGTATGGTCAAGGTTGTCGGCAACTCGTAAGACGGTTGTTTATAAAGCCCATCTGCTGCGTTGCTCCTGCAGGCGCTTGCTAGCGTACGTTCCAAGTACGCGCGATGCTGTTAAACTGTGCCAGTGCAAACTATGCGTGCAAATGGGTCGCAGAAGAAACGGTGCCGCGCGCCTTTGGGCCGCCTTGCAGTTGGAACTTTCTAAACCGCCGCAAGTATCAGTTCAGTCCGACCATGTATATCATTACATGTAAACTTTAAACGAAACACGCAAGATTCTTTCTGAGGAGGAAGAGATAGTATGGCAAAAGTTATTGGTATAGACCTTGGCACCACCAACTCGGTCGTGGCCTTCATGGAA
>JAEZLU010000100.1 GCA_023415075.1 Bacillota bacterium | reverse complement strand
CATGGCCCGCCGCTGGGCGCTTGAGGGGGCCGAGTATCTGCATGTGGTCGACCTCGACGGCGCCCGGGCCGGCGCGCCTGTCAACCTGGAGATTGTCAAAAGGATCGTCGCCGCCACCGGCCTGCCGGTACAACTGGGCGGCGGCATCCGCAGCCTCGAAAGCATCGCCGCCATCCTGGCCGCCGGCGTGGCCCGCGTCATCCTGGGATCGGTGGCTGTGCGCGAGCCGCTCCTGGTGCGGGCGGCCTGCCTGGGCTACGGCAAGCGCATCGTTGTCGGCATCGACGCCCGTGACGGCGTGGTAGCAGTCGAGGGCTGGGGCGTGAGCGGCGGCGTCGGCGCCGAGGAACTGGCGGCCCGCATGGCTGAGGCCGGCGTGGCCCGCATCATCTATACCGATATCAGCCGCGACGGCACCCTCGGCGGCGTCAACGTCGCCGCCACCCGGGCCCTGGCCAAGGCGGCCGGCGTGCCGGTAATCGCCTCCGGCGGCGTGGCCAGCCTGGCGGATATCGCCGCCGTACGGGCCGCTGAGGCCGACGGCGTCGAGGGGGTCATCGTCGGCAAGGCTCTCTACACCGGTGCGGTAAACTTGGCCGAAGCCCTGAAAGCGGCCAGGGGGGAGGCGGTCTAGCATGCATACCAAACGGATAATCCCCTGCCTGGATGTCAAGGACGGGCGGGTGGTCAAAGGCACCAACTTCGTCGGCCTGCGCGATGCCGGCGACCCGGTGGAGCTGGCCACGGTTTACGACCGCGAAGTGGCCGACGAACTGGTTTTTCTCGATATCACCGCCTCGAGCGAGGAGCGGGAGACCATGGTCGACGTGGTGCGGCGGACGGCCGCCCGCGTTTTTATTCCCTTCACGGTGGGCGGCGGCATCCGTACGGTCGAGGATATCCGCAAGATGTTGAAAGCCGGCGCCGATAAGGTGTCGCTCAACACGGCGGCGGTCAAGAATCCGGTCATCCTGGCCGAAGGCGCCAAACGCTTCGGCCGCCAGTGCATCGTCCTGGCGGTGGATGCCCGCCAGACGGGGCCGGACAAGTGGGAAGTATATATCAACGGCGGCCGGACGCCTACCGGTATCGACGTGCTGGAGTGGGTCAAACGGGGCACCGACCTCGGGGCCGGCGAAATTCTGCTGACAAGCATGGATAAGGACGGCACCAAGGACGGCTACGACATCCCGCTGACAAGGACGGTGTCGGCAGCGGTCGACGTGCCGGTAATCGCCTCGGGCGGCGCCGGCGAAATGGACCATTTCTACGAGGTGCTGACCGCCGGCAAGGCGGATGCCGTATTGGCGGCCTCGGTCTTCCACTATGGGCAGTTCACCGTCGGTCAGGTCAAGGAATATCTCCGCTCACGCGGCCTGGAGGTCAGATTATGAGTCTAACGCAGCTAAAATTCGATGCCCACGGCCTGGTGCCGGCAGTCATCCAGGACGCCGCCTCGGGGGCGGTGCTGATGGTGGCTTATATGAATAAGGAAGCAGTTGAGAAGACGCTGGCCAGCGGCGTGACCTGGTTCTACAGCCGCAGCCGCAAGGCCCTCTGGCAGAAGGGCGAAACCTCCGGCCATGTTCAGAAGGTGCGGGAAATATACTACGACTGCGACGGCGACACGCTGCTGGTCAAGGTTGACCAGACCGGGGCAGCCTGCCATGAAGGCACCTTCTCCTGCTTCAGCCGTCGCCTGGACGGCGAGGGGCCGGCCCGCGACACGGCGGCGGCGGCCGCCTACGACAACCCGGCCATGACCATCCTCTACGAGCTCTACAACGTCATCAACGACCGTAAGCAAAACCCCAAGGAAGGCTCCTACACCAACTATCTGTTTGAAAAGGGACGGGACAAAATCTTGAAGAAGGTGGGCGAGGAGGCGGCCGAAACCATCATCGCTTCGAAGAACGACGCCAAGGGCGAAATCCTTTACGAGATGGCCGACCTGTGGTACCACTGCCTTGTTTTGCTGGCCCACCACGATATCACGCCGACCGAACTGTTCGCCGAGTTGCGCAACCGGCGTAAATAAAATAAAGCCCCCGCCGTATGGGCGGGGGCTTTGGTGTCAGCAGCACTCGAGGTTGAACTGGCAGATAATGCCGTCGGAAAAGTCGTCGGCCATCATCATGGCCTGGTACTCGATTTGGTCGAAGATGCCGATACTCCTGTTGAACTTACCCTCGAGGGTGGCGACAGCTTCTTCTTTGGTCAGGTCCAGATGCCTGTGCCACATCGCCCGCATATGGTGGAAAGACCAGTAGGGGTTGATATGGCTCATGAGGCCGGCGATTTCATCGGCGTTTTCGTACCAGCGCCTTTCGACGTCGGCGGCTGCTTGAGTGTCGCCGGCCTTGGAGACTTTGACCAGTTCGGCGGCGAGTACCAGGTGGTCCCTGAGCAGGCGGCTGAATTCGCTGACTGTCTCTTTGCAGTAAAAACAGCGCAAGGTTCTGGCGAAATCGGGCACATTACGGAGCAGACGGTCGGTGGTCTGGGCGAGATCGGGCGAATCGAAAGCGATGCCGAGGATGACCATCCGGGTCCAATAGACATGCTGTGACCACAGCAGGCGGAAACAATCCCGCAAACGGATCATCTCCCGGCTAAAGATGCAGCACTCTTTATGGCCGGCCTCCGGATGCCCGTCACAGGCTATAAACATAACACGCCCTCCTAACAGTCTTGATGCTACATAATATGCTGACTGTCAGGAGGAGGCGACGTACTATTCCAGCCGTTTTTTGTATTCCTCTTCAAGTTCGTCGAGCCGGTGGAAGATGGCGTAGTGGTAGCGGCCGGGGTTGCGGGGGTCGTAAAGGTCCGATTGGCCGGTGATCTGGGGAAAGTTTATCCGTTCCATGTTAGTCCCCCTGTCATATATTTTCGTTTATTTTCTGCCGACGGCCGCCGGCTTATTCGCCAGCCATCAGGCGGCGCAGTTCCCAATAGTAGGCGAGTTGTTCCTGGAAGGTTATGCGATTGAGACCGCTGGGCGAGGGGACGACGAAGTCGACGATTCCGGGGACGACCGACTGTGGCTGGCGGCCGCAGGCCACTTCCCGGAGGCCGGCGAATTCGCGGTATACGCCGATGCCGGCGTAGCAGGCGATCCGCGGCTGCCAGCGGGCCAGCTTGCGCCGCAGGTCTTCGCGTCCAAGGCGGTACTCCTCGGCGGTTATCTCAGCTGCCGCCCGGGTAGGCCGGGCGACGATGTTGGTTATGCCCAGGCCCAAAGTCAGGAGGTCGCCGTCTTCTTCCGGCCGGAACTGGCGAGGCGTAAGACCGGCGGCGGCCAGCAGCTTCCAGAAGCGGTTGGAGTGGCCGGCGAAATGGTGGCCGGTGATGGCCGAGCGGGCTCCGGGGTTGAAGCCGACGAACAGGATGGCGAGATCGGGGCCGATAACGTCGCGAACTTCTCGCATATGTATACTCCTTCTCCGGCAGGAATGGCGGCCTGCCAACGGGAATATCTTCTCACTGACCTGATTCGGAAAGTATTTGAGGTGAGAAAGTGAAAATTGCCTTCGTTATTTTCAACGAAATGACGGCAATCGATCTGGTGGGCGTGTACGACCCGCTGACAAGGCTGAAGACAATGGGCTTCATCAGCGACATTTCCTGGGATATCTGCGCCTTCAAGCCGACAGTGCGCGACAGCGCCGGCCTGGGGCTGGTGCCGGACAAGGTCGGCGGCTCGCTGGCCGGCTACGATATCGTGGTGATACCCGGCGGTTACGGGACCCGGCGACTTATTAACGACGCCGCTTTTCTCGCCTGGCTGGCCACGGCGGCCGATTGTCCCCTGAAGGTGTCGGTGTGCACCGGCTCCCTGCTGTGGGGCGCGGCCGGCTTTCTTGAGGGGCTGCCGGCGACCACCCACCGCCGGGCCTATGAAACGCTGCAGCCGTTTTGCGCCGAAGTGCGCAGCGAGCGGATCGTCGACGCCGGTAAAGTCATCACGGCCGGCGGTGTCACGTCCGGCATCGATCTCGGTTTGTACCTGTGCGCAAAACTGGCCGGCCCGGCGGCGCGGGACAGCATCGCCCGCCAGATGGAGTACCAATGTTAGGCAGGGTGGGGCGATGATCGGCCAGGTGGTTGTACCGCCGGCGACGGCCAAGCGGCTGATCGCCAGGGCGGTGTACGAGCTGCCGGCGGTGCAGGCCGCCAGGCGGCAGGGGAAAATTGCTCTCAAGTCAGGGTCGACCGTATCGGCGCTGGCCGAGCTGCTTGGCGTGCCGCCGCTCCGGCTGGGCGGACGGATAACGCCGGACGGGGCCCGCGGGGCCAAGGTCCGGGCCGATGCGCCCCATCTGGTGGTCGTCGAGGGCGGCAACTGGCGGCGGGTGGACGACAGCCTGCCGGCCGAACTGGCGGCGATGGGGCCGGCCGATGTCTTCGTAACCGGGGCCAACGCCCTCGATTGCCACGGCGTGGCCGGGCTGATGGCCGGCCTTGCCGGCGGCAGTCTGGCCGGGCAGGCTTTAGGCTGTCTGTATTCGGAGGGTGTTCAGACAATTATCGCCGTCGGCCTGGAGAAGCTGATACCTGGGTCGATTGGCGAAATATGCCAGCAGGCTGGCCGCAAGCGGGTCGACAAGTCGATGGGGATGGCGATCGGCCTGATGCCGCTCTTCGGCAGGGTGGTTACCGAGAAGGAAGCCCTCGAGCTGCTGACAGGCGTGCGGGCCACGGCGATCGGCGCCGGCGGCATTCTGGGAGCCGAGGGAGCGACGACGCTGCTGATCGAGGGGGCAGCCGGCCAGGTGGATGCGGCGTTCTCGCTGATCGCCGGTTTTGCCGGCTGCGGCCTTAGCGGCGACGCCGCCAGCCTGCCGTCCTGTGAACATGGCGGCCCCGGCTGCCAAAGCCACCTGGGCTGCATTTACCGCCAGGGGGGCCGGAAATGACGGAAAATTTGGCTGCGGCCGCCTGGGCGACCCTGGATGTGATGGCAAGCGTGCTGCCGTCGGTATATATCGGCCTTTTTTTGGCCGCCTATCTCGGCCGCCGCGGTATCGGCGGCGGCCGGCGGCTGCTCTTTGCCGTAACTGCCCTGAGCGGCCTGCCGCCGGCCTGCGCCCTGTCGGTGCTGCTGGCGGTGGGCGACCGCACGGCCGGGATGGCTGCGGTGGCGGTGGCACGCGAGCAGGCCGGCCTTACCGACCGCGAAGTGGTGGCCGCCAATCTTGTGGCCAAAGCGCCCTCGGTGCTGCAATTTTTTATTTTTTCCTTTATACCCATCATGACGGCTCTTTATCCGCTGAAGATAGCCGTGCGGTTCCTGGCTATTTATTTCGCCGCATTCCTGGTGATTTCCCTGTTGGGGGCGGTCTATGCCCGCATACGGCGGCGGACGGTCGCTATATGCCCGGCCGAGGAGCCGGCGGCGACGGCCGGTGTTAGCCGGCGGGCGGCGGCTGCGGCGGCGCTGGCGGAAACGGGACGGCCCTTTGTCAGTATGGCTCTCTGGATGGCCGGCATGACATTCGTGGCCATGCTGTTCATTAAGGCCGGCTGGCTGCAGCGACTGACCGACTATCTGCCAGTACTGGCCCGGCTGGGTCTGGATGCCGGCGTGCTGACGCTGGCCGGGACCGGCCTTGTCAGTATGATCGGCGGCGTGGCCGCGGTGGGAGCGGCCCTGCGGGACGGTGCGCTGCCGGCAGCCGCGGTGGCGCCGCTGCTGCTGACCATTTCTCTCCTCCACAACTTCTATGACCTGTTCGCATCGTCGCTGCCCAGGGCGGTGGGCGTATTCGGCCACCGGCTGGGGGTCAAGGTGGCCCTGACCGGGTTTCTGGTGACACAGGCGGTGATGCTGACAATGCTTATTCTCGCGGCTAAGTCGTTAATATAGAAAGTATAAGGCCGCTCAGAAAGCCCCGCTCGCGTTGTTACGACTAGCAGCCGGGGGGGTCTGAACGGCCTTTGGAGTAAACTCCTTTTGATAAGGGGTTATTTTTTTTCGGCGGTTTTTCCCTGGCCGCGGGCCCTGATTACCAGGGCCGCGCCGGTGAGGACGGCGGCGCCGCCGGCCAGCTGGGGCGGGGTGAAGCGGTCGCCGAACAGCAGGGCGGCGAAGGTAAAGGTGATGAGGGGTTCGACCATGCTGAGGATCGAAGCGCGGGTGGGACCGATGAGGTCAAGGCCGCGGAACAGGGTGAGCATGGCCATGATGGTGGGAAAGGCGACGATGCCGGCTACGGCGAGAATGGCGGTGGCCGTGAGGTTGAAGTTCAGGCTGCCGCTGGCGCCGCCGGTGACGAGCAGCGACAGGGCCGCCCAGGCGGCTACGCAGGCGCTGGTGGCCAGCGGCGACAGGCCTTTGACGACCCGCGTGCCTATCACCAGATAGACGGAGTAGACGACTGCCGCCGCCAGGGCCAGCAGGACGCCGGTAATATTGACGGCTGCCGGGGCGGCGCCGAGGACGAAGACCAGGCCGGTCAACGATACCGTGATAGCCAGAAGCTCAGCTCTGCTCAGCCGCTCTTTGTCGACGACGCCGGCCAGCAGGGCGACGAAGATGGGGTAGGTGTACAGGAGCAGGGCAGTGAGCGAGGCCGGGATGAGCTCGACCGAGGCGAAGTAGCAAAAAGCCTGGGCCGAGTAGAGGACGCCGCCCAGCAAAAACAGCAAGCCGCACTGGCGGCTGGTCAGGGACAGCCGCTCGCCTTTCAGCCGCAGGTAGGCGAACAGCAGGAGGGCGGCGCAGGTGAAGCGGAGGAAGAGGAGGGTGGCGACGTTGGCGCCTTCGCGGTAGGCAAAAATGGCGAAGATGGGCAGCAGGCCGAAGCCGAAAGCTGAAAGGAAAACAAGGGCGACGCCCTTGTAATATTGCGGCATTTTTTCATCACGTCTCTTTAAAGTTTCTTATTCTCTCTGGCGATTGCCAGCATTAATTCTGTTTTGTCCCGCGGCGGCTGGCGTACCTGGCGGCGGCGGACCAGGCTGATAGCCCCCTGCGGACAATTTTTGACACAGACGCCGCAGCCCAGACAACGATCGGCATTAACGGCGGCCGGCGACGGGGCTGCGACGTCGATGGCCTTGATGTGGCAGCGGCCGGCACACAGGCCGCAGCCGCTGCAGGCCGTGGCGTCGACGCTGGCGAGGAAGTTGCTGGGGTGGAGGGACTGGACGCCGTGCTCGTTTAGGCTGCGCAGGACCATGCAGCAGCAGCCGCAGCAGTGGCAGATGAAGGTCGGGTTGTTCCTGACGTTGTCGGCGATATGGACAAGGCCGAGGGCCTCGGTGCGGTCAAGGACGGCCAGCAGTTCATCGGCGCCGGCCGGGCGGGCGAACCCCCGGCGGATCAGCCAGTCGGCGGCCAGCCCCAGCGAGGTGCAGACAGCCTCGACCGGGGCGCCGCAGGCGGTACCCCGGTGTTGGGCCTGGTGGCGGCAGAAGCACATCGACAGGGCTCCTTTGCCGGCGGCCCGGATCATGGCCGAAGCCTTCTCATAGTCAAGGACCTCGGAGGTAATGTCAGCCGGCAGGGCGCTTTCGTAGGCCATGGCCTGGAACATTTTCGTGTCGGCGCCGAAGAAGGCCTCGGCGACGCCGCGCTCGTGGAGATAGCGCTCGAACAGCTCGGCCAGGGCCGGCTGGGGCAGCTTGTCGGTCACCCGCATGAAGGTGTACTCGAAGAAGCCTACTACCAGCGGCGACAGGGCGTAGAGAACGCGGTTGCCCCGCGGCATGTCGATGACCAGGCCTTTGTCGGCCATGCCGTCGAGGACGGCGGCCAGCCGGTCGCCGTCGAGGCCGCTGGCGGCCGCCAGCTTGTCGAGGGTGATGAAGCCGGAAGGGAACTGGCTGGCGATGGCCGCTTCCCGCTCACTGTACATTGTATGAAGAATCCGCATAAGCGTTTCGTTCATGGGGGCGCCGACCGGGTTTTTGTCGAGACGCTCGGCCAAAGCCCGGAAGACGTCGGTTTTGCCGCTGCCAAGGTGGCCCATGGTTTATGCCTCCTTTATTTAATCGGGCTGATCGAAAGTTGCAGGCGGTAGTTGCCGTGGCCGAGGATTTTCTCCAGCAGGGCGTCGAGGCCGGCGTGGTCGGCCAGGTCGGCCTGCAGCCAGTAGCAGCCGTCGCCGCTTATCCGGTGGGCGGCGGTGATGGCCGGCTCCTCGTCGATAAGCCGGCGGAAGGCGGTGTGGTTGGCGCTAGCCATAAAGACGGTGAGGAAGGCCCTGAGCGGCCGGCCGAGCTTGGCAGCGTCAGTTTTGACGGTGTAGCCGGTGATCAGGCCGGCGTCCTCGAGGGCCTGGACGCGGGCGGCGACCGCCTGGCCGGTAAGGTGGACCTTGGCGCCGATTTCCTTCCACTGGCGGCGGGAATTTTCGGCCAGCAGGCCGATGATGGCGAGGTCGGTGGCATCAATCATCTTTGCCCATTTCCTTTCACGGCGAAAGTGAACGCCGGCAAATTGTTACGCGCGGCTATCGTATTTGACGACCGTCTTGTTTACAATGGTGATAGGAGAATTATAACGGAAGGTGATGCAAGATGGAGCTGCGCCTTATGCGGCACGCAACCCTGATTATCGGCATCGGCGGCCGGCGGCTGGTGGTCGATCCCATTCTCAGCCCGGCCGGGTCGATGCCGCCTATTGACAATTCCGCAAACGACCGCCGGAATCCTTTAGTCGAGCTGCCGGTGAATGAAAATGAGATCTTCGGCGCCGACGCCTATCTGCTGACCCATACCCACCGCGACCACTTCGACGCGGCGGCGGCCGAGCGGCTGCCCAAGGACAAGCCGGTTTTCTGCCAGCCGGCGGATCTGGAGAAACTCCGGGGGCAGGGCTTCGGCCAGGCGACGGCCGTGGAAAAGTCGGTCGAGTGGCGGGGCCTGCGGCTCTGCCGCACCGGCGGCCGCCACGGCAGCGGCGCGCTGGCCGAGAAGATGGGGCCGGTGTCCGGCTATGTGCTGCAGGCCGACGGCGAGCCCAGTCTGTATATCGCCGGCGACAC
>JAEZLU010000075.1 GCA_023415075.1 Bacillota bacterium | reverse complement strand
CGGCCGCTCGCGGGCAGCCGTGGCCAAACTGGCGGATGGTGAGATAAGGCGCCAGATGTACCTGGGCAAATAGTTCCCCGGTGTAGCCGCCCCCCTTGAGGAACTGGACGACAACCGCCGGGCGGCCGGCAGCGGCGGTGGCCACGGCCAGACCGAGGGCGGCGGTTGTCTTGCCTTTGCCGTCGCCGGTGTAGATTATGATGTCGGCCGGGCACTTGTCCATGGCTAGTCCTGCATGTAGAGGAGGGCGTTGACGGTAGCGGCGGCGATCGGGCTGCCGCCTTTGGTGCCGGCGACGGTTATGTAGGGCACCGGCGAGGTGGCGGCCAAGAGTTCCTTGGACTCGGCCGCGCCGACGAAGCCGACGGGAACGCCGACGATCAGGCTTGGCCGGAGGCCGGTCTTACCCATAATTTTGATAAGTTCGAAGAGGGCCGTGGGGGCGTTGCCAATGGCGACGACCGCGCCGTCCAACTGGGCGCCGAAGGCCCGGACGGCGGCCATGGCCCGGGTGATGCCGGCCCGTTGGGCGGCCTCGGCGACCGACGGATCGCTGATCAAGCAGTGGGCGCCGCCGCCGAAATCGGCCAGCCGGCGACGGTTGATGCCGGTACGGACCATTTCGACGTCGCAGAAGATGTCGCAGCCGGAGCGGAAGGCTTCACCGGCGGCGACGATGGCCTCAGGGTGAATGCGGATATGGTTGGCGTAGTCGACATCGCCGGCGGCGTGAATGATGCGGGAGTATACCTTGGTTTCGGCCGGGCTTAGGTTGCGGCCGGCGAGGTGGGGAGCGATGATTTCCATGCTCCGCTCCTCGATCCGGCTGGGGTCGGTGATGAAGTCCACTATTCCACCTCCCTCACCCGCTCGAGCAGGATGTCGGCAATACGGGGGTCGGCGCCGATATGGCCGGCCATGGTTATAGTGATGTCAGGCAGTTCGGCGGTGAGGGCGGCAATTTCTTCGGGAATGTCGTGCCGGATGTGCATGCCGTCGGCAAAGAACATCGGTACGATGACGATACGGCCGGCGCCGCGGGCCACCAGCTTTTTGACGGCGTCTTCGATGGTCGGCAGCTCGGATTTGCGGTTCATGATGGCTGTTTCCACAAGGTTGTGACCGACCTTGGCCTTGATTATGTCGCTAACCCGGAAGACGACCTGGTTGGCTTCGCCGACGCTGGCCCGGCTGCCGTGGCCGAGAACTACTATTCCCTGTTTCACTGGAAGACCTCCTCGATAAATTTGCCGACGGCGGCGCTGTCGGCAGCCAGACGGCCGTACTCGACCGCCGGCCGGTCGATAACCACCAGGTGGAGGCCGAGTTCGACGGCGGCGCTGAATTTACTGTCGCTGCCGCCGATCTGGCCGCTGTTTTTGGTGACGACCACATCGCTGCCAAATTCGCGGAATAAGACCAGGTTGAGTTCACGGGAGAACGGCCCCTGGAGAGCGACGATGTCGCGGGGGGCGAAGCCCAACCGGCGGCAGGCGGCAATGACTTCCGGCTCCGGCAGGACGCGGGCGATCAGGCGGTGGCCTAAAAGCAGCGGCTCCTGTTTGAAAACAGCCAGGCTGCGGCTGCCGGTGGTGAGGAAGATGACCTTGCCGAGGCCGGCGGCCAGTTTGGCGGCGGCCTCGGGCCCTGCCACCAGGTTAAGTTTGTCGTAGGCTGGCAGCGGGGCAGCCGGCCGCTCGTAGCGGAGGTAGGGGATGCCGCAGGCGGCGCAGGCGCCCTGGGCGCTGCGGGAGGCACCGGCGGCGTAAGGGTGGCTGGCGTCGACGACCGCGCGGACGCCCTGCCTGTGTATGAGGTCGGCCAGGCCGGCGGCGTCAAGCGGGCCGGTGGCGACGGTAAGCTGCTCGGCGGCGGCCAGGTCGCGGCCGTAGTCGGAAACGACGGTGACGGTTACCGGCCAGCCCTGGCGGGCAAGGTCGGCCGCAAGTTCGCGCCCGTCTCTGGTGCCCGCGAGTACGAGGATCACAGCGCGTACCCCCTAGGGGTTATCATGTGGCCTTCGGCGACGTAAGTGCGGCTGTTGCCGATGATGACGAGCGAGAACATGTCGATATGCTGGCGGGTGAAGCCGTTGAGATCGGCCAGCACCACCTTCTCGTCCGGCCGGCTGGCGTGGTGGACGATGCCCACCGGCGTGGTGGCCGGGCGGTGACGCAGGAGGATTTCGCGGGCTTTTTCGATCTGGCTGGTCCGCCGGGTGCTTTTCGGGTTATAGAGAGCGACGACGAAGTCGCCGGCCGCCGCCATTTCCAACCGCTTCTCGATTACCGCCCACGGGGTGAGGAGGTCGCTGAGACTGATGACGGCAAAGTCGTGCATGAGGGGCGCCCCGAGGAGGGCGGCGGCGGCGCCGATGGCGCTTATGCCGGGGATGACGTCGACGATCGGCCGGATGGCGGCCGGACATTTATTGACAAGCTCGAGGACCAGGCCGGCCATGCCGTAGATGCCGGGATCGCCGCTGGAGACGACGGCCACCCGCCGGCCGGCGAGGGCTTCTTCGACCGCCGCCCGGCAGCGGTCGATCTCCTGGGTCATGCCGGTGCCGATGACCTTTTTGTCGGTCACCAGGTCACGGATGAGATCGAGGTAGGTGTCGTAGCCGACAAGAACTTCGGCCGCCTCCAGGGCGGCCAGGGCCCGCCGGCTCATGTCGGCCGGGCTGCCGGGACCTAGGCCCACGACCGATATTTGACCTCGGCTATGGCTACCGTTATTTTGTCGTATACAGTTCTGGCCAGCAGTAGGCTGTCCGCCCCCGCCGCCAGCAGTGCCGCCGGTTCGCATACATTCCCCACTCCAATCGTGTCTTCTACAAAGTCGGATGTTTTGAGACCGTATTTATCGATACAGGCCTGCAGTTGGTCGTTTTCGTATACTTCGAGCGGCACGGCCATCTGCTGGACCATGGCCAGGAGGCCAATTTCGTCCTCTTTGGCGGTGGTTGTGGCGATGACGGCAATGCTTTTGGCGCTGCGGCCAATTCTTTTGCAGGCGCTTACGATGGCGGTGTAGAGTTCGGCGCTGGTGGTGCCCCGACGGCAGCCCAGGCCCACGGCCAGGGTGGCCGGCCGCAGGAAGATGTGGGGTTTGACCATGTACATTTCTTTGTCGGAAATGACGACCGCCGCGTCGTATTTTTCGATGTGGATCAGTTCGCTGCTGTCGACCGGCGTTATGCCCTGCTCGTTGGCCAGGCTCACGTAGTGCTCAGCTTCCGGCAGGCTGCGGTCGATGAAGAAGGCGACCCGCTGACCGGCGACGATGGCGGCGTTGATGTGTTTGAGTTCTTCAAAGGGTTCGATTTCCAGGCCGATCTTGACCGCCAGGGCGTCGGGAGCCGGTTTTTGCAGTACGTCGGTAGCGGTGGTGATGACCGGGGTGGCCCCAAGGGTGCGGGCGACGACACGGGCCAGGTCGTTGGCGCCGCCGATGTGGCCGGAGAGCAGGCTGATGGCGAATTGGCCGGCTTCGTCCATGACAACGACCGCCGGGTCGAAGCGCTTGTCGCGGACGTGGGCGGCGATCAGGCGGACAACAATGCCGGTGGCCATGATGAAGATAAGGCCGTCGTAGGTGTTGTAGGCCTTGTCGACAAGATCACGCAGGCTTTCGTAGTGGATGGCGGCCACGCCGCCGTCGCGGCCGGCTTTGGCGTAGCGGTCAATGTCGCCGGTCATTTTTTTGGCCAGTTTGTTGGCCAGGCGGGCGCCGTTGTCGGTTACCGATATTATCGCTATTCTCATTTTGCCTCCCGGTACATATGGCCAAAATCTGGCGAGTATAGACGGGATAGGGCATACTCGTCGGCCAGGCAGTTGCCGACGACGATCATGGCGGTGCGGTCGACGCCGGCGGCGGCTACGGTTGCGGCGATGGTGGCCAGAGTGCCGCGGTAGATGCGCTCGTCCGGCCAGGAGGCCTTCTGGACGACAGCGATCGGCGTATCGGCCGGGTAGCCGCCGGCGACGAGTTCGGCGACGACGCCGTCCAGCATATGGACGCTGAGGAAGATACACATGGTGCTGCGGTGGCTGGCCAGGGCGGCCAGTTTTTCCCGTTCAGGCACCGGTGTGCGGCCTTCAAGGCGAGTGACGATAACGGTCTGGGAAACCTCCGGCAGGGTGTATTCACAGTGGAGGGCGGCCGCCGCCGCCAGGAAGGAGCTGACGCCGGGAACTACTTGGTAGGTTATGCCGCGGGCGTCAAGGGCGTCCATCTGTTCGCGGATGGCGCCGTACAGGCTGGGGTCGCCGGTGTGCAGGCGGACGACCGTCTGCCCCTCCCCCACTGCCTTGGCGGTGACGGCAATGACTTCGTCGAGGGTCATGCCGGCGCTGTTGTGGATGGCGGCGCCCGGCTTGGCGAAGTCCAGAAGGGCCGGGTTGACGAGCGAACCGGCGTAGATTATGGTGTCGGCGGCCGCCAGCAGCCGCTGGCCCTTGACGGTGATGAGCTCGGGGTCGCCGGGACCGGCGCCGACGAAGTAGACGGACATCTAGACGCCCCCTTTTTTAACGAGAATGAGCGACAGGTAGTCGCGTTTTTGGCCGCGCAGGCTGTCGAGGTCGGTGGTGACGAACTGGTCGGGATAGCCGAGTTTGCTGATGTAGACGGCCTTGTCCTTGAGGCCGGCTTCGGCCAGGATGTCGACGATTTCTTCGTATTTGCCAGCCACTTTCATGAGGACGGCGCTTTCGAAGGCCGCCAGAATGGGCCGGAGGGCGGCCGGGTCGTCGACAGCCGGGATGACGGCCAGTTTTTCGCCGCCTTCGGCAAGAGCGGTATCGAGGTGGGCGGCGGCGGCGGCGAAGGAGGTGATGCCTGGCACGCTTTCGACTTCGACGGCCGGCAGGAGGGCCCGCACTTTTTTCAGGAGATATGTGTAGGTGCTGAACAGCATGGCGTCGCCGATGGTGATGAAGGCGACGTCCTGACCAGCGGCCAACCGGGCGGCAATGGTTTCCGCCCCCCGCTGCCACTCGGCCTCAAGCACCGTTTTGTCCCTGGTCATGGGTGTGGCGATTTCAATTATTTCAGTACCGGCCGGGATGTGGGGGCCGGCGACTTTGAGGGCGACGCTGTCGTTGTCGGCGCTCGAGCGGGGTACGCAAATTGCGGCGACTTTTTTGAGGATGGCGGCGGCCCGGAGGGTCAGGAGGTCGGGAGCTCCCGGCCCGACGCCGATGCCGTAAAAGGTGCCGGTCATGGTGTTTCTCCTTTACTGCAGACGATAATGTAGACCTGGTTGAGGGCCTGGAACATATGGCGTCGGCCGAGCGGGCGCAGGCGGGTGATCTGGACGCCGGCAGCCTCGCTGGCATAGCCGCCGGCGGCGTCGGCCCAGGCCAGTGTTTGCTGGAGGGTTTCGACAGTGACGGCGGTGACGACAAGGCGGCCGTCAGTCTTCAGGAGGCAGTCGGCGGCGGCCAGGACGGCAGCCAGCTGGCCACCGCTGCCGCCGATGAAGATGACGTCGGCCGGCGGCAGGCCGGCAAGGGCGTCGGGGGCCGGTCCGTGGATGACGGTAAGGTTGGCAGCAACAAAGTTGGCGGCGTTGGCCCGGATGAGCTCGACGCCGGCCGCTTCTTTTTCAATGGCGTAAACCCGGCCAGCCGGGGCCAGCAGGGCAGCCTCGACGGCCAGCGAGCCGGTGCCGGCGCCGATGTCGATGACGGTGGCGTCCTGACCGATCCGGGCCTTGACGAGGGCCAGGATGCGCACTTCCTGCTTGGTCATCGGCACGTCGCCGCGGCGGAATAGTTCGTCAGGTATGCCGGGTACGGTTATTTTCATGCCTGCACCACCATTACGCAGTGTTCGAAGTCGTCACTTTCGGCAGCCTCGCCGAGGGTAAGGGCGGCCAGCCGTTCGCCCGGGTAGGAAAGGTCGGCGCACAGGCGGACAGCGGCAGCAGCCGGCCAGCTGTTGGCGATAAGCAGGCGGGCGATGTGGCGGGGGCTGTGCTCGCCGTCGGTGAGGATGGCAAGCTGGCGGCCGGGGGCGTAGGCCAGATCGGCGGCCGCCGCCTGCCGGCCGTGCAGGCTGAGGAGGCGGGCGTCCTGCCAGGGGCTGGCCAGGCGGGCGAAAGCCAGCTGGACCGAGCTGATGCCTGGGAT
>JAEZLU010000084.1 GCA_023415075.1 Bacillota bacterium | reverse complement strand
CGAGCCGCGAGCACGCCGCCGTCACCCTCAAGACGGTTGGCGTCGGTGCCATCCTGGCCGATTCCTTCGGGCGGATTTTCTACCGCAACGCCATCAACCTCGGGGTGCCCCTGCTGGTATGCCCGGGCATCGCCGATATGGTGAAACGGGGCGACGTGCTGACGGTCGATATGGAGAGCGGCGCGGTCAAAAATGAGACCACCGGGGCCACGACAAATGCCCAGCCGCTGTCCGGCTATGTTATGGACATCCTCGCCAGCGGCGGGATTAAGCCGATGATTAAGAAGCAGTACGGCCAGTAAACCGGGACTGTTGATAAACTTCGCCTAGCTTTGTTGCAAGGGGCTCCGCAATCCTCAACGTACGTCACGTGTACGTTTCCGGTTGCGGAGCCCCTTGCGCCGCGCTATGCTCGTTTCTGAACAGTCCCGCACCTGTGTTTCTACGTCGATTATTCCAAGACCGTTCTTTATTCAACGGTCTTGTTTTTTGTCAACATAAAAAAGGAGATTTGGCCTCAAGGTCGAATATGTTGTGTTAATCGGGACAGGGTTATACTAATGCTGAGGCTGGGTCATGGCGCTTGACGGCATTTATTTGCCCAAACTGAATAAGCTGACGCCGACCCTCGATTCCACGCTGCTCAAGGCGGTGGAGGAGGCCGGCGAACTGGCGCGGGCGGTGCTCAAATTCCTGCCGTACGAGGGTACGCCGGCCGGCGGTCTGACCGGCGAGGCGCCGGCACTGCTCAGCGACGTGGCCGAGGAGCTCCTCGATGTGGCCCAGACCTGTGTGACGATGATTTTCGTTATGGAGGATTTCTACGGCATCAAGGCCGATACGCTAATCGACGCCCACCTGGAGAAGCTGGTGGCCAAAGGCTACCGTTACGACCCGGGCCGCACCTACCGCGTCGCCACCGACGGCGGCTTCAAATGCCTCAACCTGCCGCAGCTGGCCCTCGACGGGGTGACGCTGCTGACAACTGTCTGCAAGATTCAGGAGGAACTCGGCGAACTTACCCAGTATCTCGGCAAGGGCAACGGGGCGTCGGGCGAACGCCGGCTGATGACAAGCGAGGCGGCCCTGAGCGGCTGCGCGCTGGAACTGCTGGATGTGGCCCAGTGCTGCTTCACAATGATGTATATTCTGGCCGAGCGGTACGCCGTCAATATCCGGGCACTGGTGGCAGGCCATGTCGCCAAACTCCGCCGCAAGGGTTACTGCGCCTGAGGGCCCGCGAGGGCTTGGGATAGTGTTATATTTGCATGGATATACTGGTTGACGGTTAAAATAGTAAGGATATAAGTTGATTTGGCTGCCAATCGCTGTTTGACAAGTTTTGCATGGTGAGATAAAATACCTATTGATGCTTGTGCTTATGTAATCATCATTATAGATAGATGCCAGCGGAAAATGGGGTGGTAACTAACATGCCGATATATATATTCGCTTTTACGGTGGCTTTGATTGTCGCATATTTCCTCACGCCTCATATCAAGAATTTCGCGATAAGAGCCGGGGCGCTCGACGCGCCTGACGATCGCAAGGTTCATACCAGGCCGATTCCCCGGATGGGCGGTCTGGCCATTTATGTGGCTTTCGTTCTGGCCGTGCTGGCCAGTCTCCATATCAACCGGGAAATCGTCGGCCTGCTGCTCGGCGGCACGGTTATCCTGATTGTCGGCATCATCGACGATATGCGGCAACTGTCGGCCCGGGTCAAGCTGATCGGCCAGATTGCAGCAGCTATGGTACTTGTCCTCTTCAATGTCCGCATCGAGTGGCTGACAAATCCCTTCGGCGACATGATTTACCTCAACTATTTCTCCATCCCGCTGACCATTCTCTGGGTGGTCAGCCTGACGAACACCGTAAACCTGATTGACGGTCTCGACGGCCTGGCGGCCGGCGTTTCCACCATTGCTTCGATCACTATCCTGCTGGTGGCCCTGCAGCAGAACTTCTGGACGGTGGCCATCCTGACCGCCGCCCTTGCTGGCAGCGCTCTCGGCTTTTTGCAGCACAACTTCAACCCGGCCAAGATTTTCATGGGCGATACCGGCAGCATGTTCCTCGGCTATATGCTGGCGGCCGTGTCCATCCTCGGCACGGTAAAAAGCGCGGCGACCATCGCCCTGGTGGTGCCGATCGTGGCGTTGGGGCTGCCGATCATGGATACCGCTTTCGCAATCATCCGTCGTTATACCAACGGCCGGCCGATTTTTAAGCCGGACAAAGGCCATCTTCACCACCGGCTGCTGGAGATGGGGCTGACCCAGAAGCAGGCCGTGCTGCTGATGTATGTAATCAGCGGTTGTCTCGGCCTTAGCGCCATCGCTCTGACCGAGGTCAATAAGGGCTACGGGGCGCTGATAATCTTGCTGCTTTTGGGCCTAGCCGTCCTGGGAGCCAGGAAGGTAGGCGTCCTCAAAGATACCAACTCGGCGGAAAGCAACTGAAAAAAGGCAGGCCTAGGGCCTGCCTTCTGACTGTTATCCGGCAGCCGCCGTAAACGGAGGAGTGGTGGGATGAAGGCACCCCTTAAAGTCATGACAATCTTCGGTACCCGCCCGGAGGCCATCAAGATGGCGCCGGTGGTGCTCGAACTGGCCAAGCATCCCGGGCTGATCGCCCCGGTGGTGGCGGTGACCGCCCAGCACCGCGAGATGCTTGACCAAGTGTTGGAGCTGTTTGCCATCCGGCCGGACTATGATCTTGATATCATGGCCCAGGGGCAGACGCTATTTGACATAACATGCCGGGCTCTCCAGGGTCTGAACGCCGTCTTCGCCGAGGCCCGCCCCGATCTGGTACTGGTTCACGGCGATACGACGACCACCTTTGCCGGCGCTTTGGCCGCCTTTTACCACCAGACGGCTGTCGGCCACGTCGAGGCCGGCCTGCGGACCGGCAACAAGTATTCGCCCTTTCCCGAGGAGATGAACCGCAAGCTCACGGGGTCGCTCACCGACCTGCATTTTGCGCCCACCGACACCGCCCTGGCCAACCTGCTGGCCGAAGGGGTGGCGCCGGCCGGTATTTTTGTTACCGGCAACACGGTTATCGACGCCCTGCTGGCGACCGTTGACGAAGGCTACCGCTTCGATGACCGGCTGCTGGCCGATATCGACTACCGCCGGCGTAGGGTCATCCTGGTGACCACCCACCGGCGGGAAAATCTCGGCGAGCCGCTTCGCCACGTTTATCAGGCCCTGCGCCAGATCGTCGGCGAGTATGCCGATGTCGAGGTGGTTTTCCCGGTGCACCGCAATCCGCGGGTCCGGGAGGTGGTGCAGGCCGAACTTGGCGGCCTCGAGCGGGTGCGGCTCATCGATCCGCTCGACTATCAGCCGTTTGCCAATTTGATGGCCCGTTCTTATCTGGTGCTGACCGATTCCGGCGGCATCCAGGAGGAGGCGCCGGCTCTCGGCAAGCCGGTACTTGTGCTGCGCGACACGACCGAGCGCCCGGAGGCGATAACGGCCGGTACGGTTAAGCTCATCGGCACCGACCGGGACAGGGTGTACGCCGAAACCAGCCGGTTGCTGGCCGACGCCGCCGAATACAGGCGGATGGCTGCGGCCTGCAACCCGTACGGCGACGGCCAGGCGGCCCGCCGGATCGTCGATTTCATCCTCTGGAAACACGGCCTGGCGGCTAAATGCCCTGAGACGTATACATATTGTCAAAAGTGAACCGGTTCACATGGGGCCACTAGTATTCGCGCGTTCGGGAAAACAAGAGAAATGCTAAGAAAATTTCGATAATTCACCCATTTCCCTTGGAATTTAAATTTTTTGACCAATTAGTTATTGTTCAGGCAGGAATTTTGTGTTATTTTGCGGAAGTGTCCTTTTTATTGCTTATACCGCTACTTTTGTTGCTTATACCTCTACCGCATCTGCGAAAGGCGAGCCGGGGATAATATTCGGTATATTGGCGGGGTGGAGGTGGGGCTGTGAAGCCTGACGACAAGCGTCAAGTCTTTGCGGCTTTCAGCCTGGTGGGAACCATCGGCCTTAATATGGTGGCGACCGTGGCTGTCGGCCTGTTTCTCGGCCGCTGGCTGGACGGCTGGCTGGATACATCGCCGTGGTGTACGGTGGCCGGCATCGTCTTCGGGATGGTCACCGGCCTCTGGGCTACCTATAAGCGGGTGAAGGAGGCCGAAAGCGGCGATTAGTATGGAAGATTTCACGATACAGGTGCGCCGCACCCTGCTGCAGATGGCGCTGCTGGTGACGGTCGAGGCGATCGTCGCCGCCCTCGCGGGCCGGGCGGCGGTCATCCCGGGCCTTGTCCTGGGAGCGGCCGGCAGCTGCGTGTACTTCCTGCTGATGGGTTACCGCGTGCGGCGGGCCGCCGAACTGCCGCCGGACAAGGCTGTCGCCTATACTCGGGCTGGCTGGATAGTCCGCCTGAGTTTCATTGTCCTGATACTGGTGTTATCGCTGAATATCCGGCAGGTGAACTTTCCCGCCGCCGTGCTGGGGCTGTTCTCGCTGCAGATTGTTTTGATTGTCAACGCAATCCTGACCGTGGCCGGGGCCAAGCTGTCCGGTCCGCGGCAACGCTAAGAGGAAAGGGGTGAGATAATGGGACACGGGGGAGGACATGAAATCGGCGGCCATAAGCTTGGCTATATTTTTGGCTACGCCGTACATATGGATACGCTGTATATGACCTGGCTGACAATGGCGATCGTCATCGCAGTGGCTTTTGTGGCTACGCGGCGGCTGACGCTCATTCCGTCGGGCTGGCAGAACTTCCTGGAGATGGTGGTGACGGCGCTCCTCGACCAGATCGAGGGGACGATGGGCCCCAAGGGCAAGAAACTGGCGCCGCTTGTTATCACGTTATTTTTGTTTTTACTGATAGCCAACTGGCTGGGATTAGTCCCCGGCTTTACCTCGCCCACGAACGACATCAACACGACGCTGGGCCTGGCCCTCATGGTAGTCGCGCTTGTGCAGATTCTCGGGATGATCCACAAGGGGCCGGTGGCTTATATCAAGCATTTTTTCCAGCCGTTCATTCCGTTCGTGATTATCAACATCATCGAGGAACTGTCCAAGCCGATCACGCTGGCATTCCGGCTCTTCGGCAACATCCTGGCCGGCGAGATACTGATAATCATCCTCGGAATCCTGGTGCCGATGTGGATACCCATCCCCAATATTATCTGGCTGGGGTTCAGTGTATTCGTCGGCGTCGTCCAGGCATTCATCTTCACGATGCTATCGATGTCGTACCTGGCCAATTCACTTGATGACCACCACTAATTTGCCATTTTCACTACTATCCCAACAAGTCGAAAGGAGGATTTTATCGTGGAACATGCCATTATCGTTGCCGCCTCGGCCATAGGAGCCGGTCTGGCGATAGGCCTGGCCGCCATCGGCGCCGGCATCGGCGACGGCGCGGTTACCGCCAAAGCCATCGAGGGGATGGCCAGACAACCGGAAGCCAAGGGCACCATCCTGGTGAACATGCTTATTTCGGTAGGTTTGATCGAATCGATCCCCATCATCGCGGCCGTTATCGCCATCGTGCTGGTGTTCGCCAACCCGTTCATCAAGTAATGTAGGTTAACAAAGGCGACGGGCAAAAGGATTTTTGCTCCGTCGCCTCCCTTAAGCCTTGCAGAGGAGGGCCCTGATTTGGTTGACTTGAATGCGACGCTTATAGCGCAAATCATAAATTTCCTCATCCTGGTCGCCATTCTGACCAAAGTGGCCTATAAGCCGCTGATGAAAGCTTTGGCCGACCGCCAGGCCCGTATCGCCGACAGCTTGTCAACCGCCGATGCCGAGAGGACGGCGGCGGGCGAGCTCAAGCGCGAGTACCAGGAGCAACTGGCTCAGGCCCGCTCCCAGGCCCAGGAGATCGTCGAAAAGGCCACCAAGCTGGCCGAGCAGACCAAGGACGAGATCATCAAGGAAGCGCGGGCCGAGCACGCCCGCCTGCTGAAGGAAGCCCAGCAAGAGATAACCCGCGAGCGCGAGCGCGCGGTGGCCGATGTACGCAACGAGGTGGTGGCCCTCTCGATCGCCGCCGCCGGCCGGATTATCGGCCAGAACCTCGACCAGAACGCCAACGCCAAGCTTGTGACCGACTTTATTGACAAGCTTGACGCCCAGAAGCTTGGTGGCGTCCAATGATTGCCAGCCAGCTAGCCCTGAGATACGCCGAAGCCCTTTACGAGCTGGCGGCCGAGAAAAACGCCCTCGAGACGGTGGAGCAAGAACTGGCTGTTGTCGATAAGACGCTTGCCGATTACGGCGAGCTGGCTACCCTGCTCTACCATCCGCAGGTGCCGGTCGCGGCCAAGAAAGATACTGTGAACAAGGTGTTCGGCACCCAGGTGTCCGAATATGTTCGCAATTTTCTCCTCCTGCTGATTGACAAGCGCCGGGAGACGGCGCTGCCGTCGATCATCAAGGAGTATACCGTGCTGGCCAACAAGGCCCGCAACATTGCCGAGGCCGAAGTCACCACCGCGGTGACTTTGAGCGACGGCGAGAAAGCGGCGCTTACCGCCAAACTCAGCGCGGTCACCGGCAAGAACGTTGTCCTCAAGACAAAGGTGGACGACCGCCTTCTGGGCGGAGTGATCGTCAAGCTTGGCGACAAACTGATTGACGGCAGCGTGGTGCGCCAGCTTGCGGCGCTGAAGGCGGCGCTGCTCAAGACCGAAGTGAGTAAGATTGGGGTGACCTACTGAGATGAAACTGAGGCCAGAAGAAATCACCGCTATCATTAAGCAGCAGATAGAGCGCTACCAAGTCGACCTCAACGTTGACGATGTCGGCACCGTTATCGAGGTGGGCGACGGCATCGCCCGCATCCACGGGCTGGAAAAAGCCATGGCCGGCGAGCTTCTCGAGTTTCCCAACGAAGTGTACGGCATGGTGCTCAACCTGGAGGAAGACAATGTCGGCGCCGTTCTTTTGGGCGGCGAGCTGCTCATCAAGGAAGGCGACACCGTCCGCCGCACCGGCCGCATCATGCAGGTCCCGGTAGGCGAAGCCATGGTAGGCCGGGTCGTCAACGCCATCGGCCAGCCGATTGACGGCAAGGGCCCCATCGATACCAACGAGTTCCGGCCGGTCGAGTACCGTGCCCCCGGCATTGCCGACCGCCAGTCGGTCAAGGAGCCGCTGCAGACAGGCATCAAGGCTATCGACGCCATGATCCCCATCGGCCGCGGCCAGCGCGAGCTGATAATCGGCGACCGTGGCACCGGCAAGACGGCTATCGCCATTGACACCATCATCAACCAGAAGGGTCAGGGCGTTATCTGCATTTATGTGGCCATCGGCCAGAAATCCTCGACTGTGGCCCGTGTGGTCCGTACCCTTGAGGAAGCCGGCGCCATGGAATATACCATCGTCGTATCGGCCACCGCTTCTGACAGTGCGCCGCTGCAGTACCTGGCTCCCTACGCCGGCGTTTCGATCGGCGAGTACTTCATGTACAAGGGCGGCCATGTCCTCTGCGTGTACGACGACCTGTCCAAGCACGCTACCGCCTACCGCGCCATGTCGCTGCTCTTACGCCGGCCGCCTGGCCGCGAGGCTTACCCGGGCGACGTTTTCTACTTACACTCCCGCCTTTTGGAGCGGGCAGCCAAACTGTCCGACAAGCTCGGCGGCGGCTCGATAACCGCCCTGCCGGTAATCGAAACGCTGGCCGGCGACGTTTCGGCCTACATCCCGACGAACGTCATTTCGATTACCGACGGCCAGATATTCCTGGAGAGCGAACTATTCTACTCCGGTATTCGTCCGGCCATCAACGCCGGTATCTCGGTTTCCCGCGTCGGCGGCTCGGCCCAGATCAAGGCCATGAAGCAAGTCGCCGGACGCCTCAGGCTGGACCTGGCGCAGTACCGCGAAATGGCCGCCTTCGCCCAGTTCGGCTCCGACCTCGACAAGGTTACCAAGGCCCTGCTCGACCGCGGCCAGCGGATGACCGAGATTCTGAAGCAGCCTCAGTACCAGCCGGTTTCGGTTGAGGAGCAGATTCTTACGATTTACGCCGGCGTCAACGGTTATCTCGACGATGTGCCGGCAGCCGAAGTCGTTCATTTCGAACAGGATTTCATCAAGTTCATGAAGGCCAACTACGCCGAAATCGGCAAAGGCATCCGCGAGAAGAAGGTCATCGACGCCGGTACGGAAACCGCCCTCAAGGAAGCCATCAAGGAATTCAAGGACACTTTTGCGGCCTACGACAAAACCAACCTGCAAGCGGCGAGGTGATGATTCATGCCTAGTGCCCGCGACATAAGACGCCGCATCAAAAGTGTCAAGAATATCCAGCAGATCACCAAAGCCATGAAAATGGTGGCGGCCGCCAGGCTGCGGCGGGCCCAGGAGAGGGCCAACTCCAGCCGCCCTTACACCGATAAGATCCGCGAGATTCTGGCCAACGTTGTGGCCGGGGCCAAGGGGGCCGAACATCCGCTGCTCACCGTGCGGCCGGCGGAGAAGGTGGCCTACCTCATCCTGGGCGCCGACAAGGGCCTGGCCGGAGCTTATACCTCCAACATCCTCCGCGAAGTACTGCCGCTGGTCCAGGGTAAGGACAACGTCCGCCTGCTGGTGGCCGGCCGCAAGATGCGCGACTACTTCCGGCGGCGGGGCTATACTATCGACCAACAGTACACCGGGTTTTCCGAAAAGCCGACCTACGACCAGGCCGCCAACATCGCCCGCGATGTGGCTGCCGCCTATGCTCAGGGCGAATACGACGAGGTTTATCTGGTTTACACCCGCTTTTACTCGCCGATTAACCAGAAGCCAACCACCGTCCGCCTGCTGCCGGTCGATACCGAGGCAGCCGTGGGCGAGGAGCCGGCCAAGGAATACATTTTCGAGCCGTCGGCCGACGAGGTGCTGAGTCTGCTGTTGCCGAAATACCTGGAAACGGTGGTCTACGGGTCGCTGCTGCAGGCGGCGGCCAGCGAGCTGGGCGCCCGCATGACAGCCATGGGGTCGGCTACCGAAAACGCCCAGGAGCTCATTTCGAAGCTTGTACTCAACTATAATAAAGTTCGCCAGGCGAACATCACCCGCGAGATCTCCGAAATCGTGGGCGGTGCCGAAGCGCTGAAGTAGCAAGGAGGGATAGTAGTTATGAACACGGGAAGAGTAATCCAGGTCATCGGGCCGGTCGTGGACGTGGAATTCCCTCCGGAGCAGTTGCCCCCGATCTATAACGCTCTGACGATAGACGAGCAGGTTGGCGACGTCAAGGTCAAGCTTACGGTTGAAGTCATGCAGCACCTGGGCGACAACGTCGTCCGCGCGGTGGCCATGTCCTCCACCGACGGCCTCACCCGCGGCATGAAGGCGACGGACGCCGGGGCGCCGATCAAAGTTCCGGTTGGCAAGGGGACACTGGGCCGGGTATTCAACGTCCTGGGCGAAACGGTGGACAACGACGAGCGCGAAGTGGCGGCCGACGATTATTGGCCTATCCACCGGCCGGCCCCGTCCTTCGAGGACCAGGAAACGGCCACCACCATCCTGGAGACCGGCATCAAGGTCGTCGACCTGATCGCCCCCTATTCCAAGGGCGGCAAGATCGGCCTGTTCGGCGGCGCCGGCGTCGGCAAGACGGTCATCATCATGGAGCTCATCCGCAATATCGCCACCGAACACGGCGGCTTCTCGGTCTTCTCGGGTGTGGGCGAAAGAACCCGCGAAGGCAACGACCTGTGGACCGAAATGAAAGAGTCCGGGGTTATTGATAAGACGGCCCTGGTTTACGGCCAGATGAACGAGCCGCCGGGAGCCCGCATGCGGGTCGGCCTGACCGGCCTGACGATGGCCGAGTATTTCCGCGATAAAGGCGGCCAGGACGTGCTGCTGTTCATCGACAACATCTTCCGCTTCATCCAGGCCGGTTCGGAAGTTTCGGCCCTCCTGGGCCGCATGCCTTCGGCCGTCGGCTACCAGCCGACCCTCGGCACCGACGTCGGCGCCTTGCAGGAGCGGATAACTTCGACCAAGAAAGGGTCGATCACCTCGGTCCAGGCCGTATATGTGCCGGCTGACGACCTTACCGACCCGGCGCCGGCGGCGACCTTCGCCCATCTGGACGCCACCACCGTGCTTTCCCGGCAGATATCCGAGTTGGGCATTTACCCGGCCGTCGACCCGCTGGACTCGACTTCGAGAATCCTCGACCCCAACATTATCGGGCAGGAGCACTACGAAGTGGCCCGCGGCGTCCAGGAGGTGCTGCAGCGCTACAAAGAGCTGCAGGACATCATCGCCATCCTTGGCATGGAAGAACTGTCGGATGATGACAAGCTGACCGTCTCCCGCGCCAGGAAAGTGCAGCGTTTCTTCAGCCAGCCCTTCTTCGTGGCCGAGGCCTTCACCGGCACCCCTGGCAAGTATGTGCCGCTCAAAGAAACCATCCGCGGCTTCAAAGAAATTCTCAGCGGCAAGCATGACGATATACCGGAATCGGCGTTCTTCATGGCCGGCAGCATTGATGATGTGGTGGAAAAGGCGCGCCAGATCAAGGGGGAATAGGATGTGGCCAATAAAATCCGGCTGGATATTGTAACCCCTGAACGCATCGTTTATTCCGAAGATGTCAACATGGTCATCGCCCGCGCCACCGACGGCGACGTCGGCATTCTGCCGGGCCATGCCCCCCTGGTGGCCGGCCTGGATGTCTGGCCGCTCAGGGTGCTGAATGACGAGGGCGAGCGGCAGATTTCGGTCTGCGGCGGCTTCATCGAGGTGAAGCCGGACAAGGTGACCATTCTGGCCGCCTGCGCCGAGCTGCCGGGAGAGATCGACGTGAAACGGGCCGCGGCCGCCAAGGAACGGGCCGAAGGCCGTCTGAAGGATGCTCAGCCTGATATCGATGTTCAAAGGGCCGAGGCTGCCTTACGCAGGGCGCTGGTGCGTCTGCGGGTTGCCGAGCATGGGCCGATAAGGGAATAGTATTTGCTGAACGGCCGGGAAACCCCGGCCGTTCAGACTGTCGATAAAGGCCCATCTGCGGCGTTGCTCCTCAAAGCGCTTGCTTGCGTACGTCCCGCAGTACGCGGCGCGGCGCGCTTTTCCGGTGCGCCTTGCACCTGGGCCTTTCTAGCCAGCCTGGGTTTGTCTACACTCTGGGACCCCGCCGCCGGGCGGGGTCTTTTTGTTGTTTGTAATGGCGGCGGCAAACGGAAAACGTCTCACTAATTAAACGTTGCTGTTGCAAAATTAAACGGATGGTGCCGGCGGCCCCAATTTGCCGGAAACGGCGATGGGCCCGCGCGACCGCGTAATTATTGACTGAAAATTTTTATATTATCCTCGTTTTCAGATTTGCCGCCGCTGGCATATTTTTTGCTTGTATGTTTGCCAGAAGGAGGCGAGTTGTATGGCAAAGAGTTTACCTGTTGTGCCGACAGCCAAGCCCGGCAGCATGGCGGAAGCCCCGGCGGGCATTGTCTGGCGCGAACAGCATCCGATTATCGGCAATAAGTGCAACGGTTGCCTGGAGTGTACCCTGTTCTGCCCGGAGGGGGCGCTTAGCGTGAAGGAGGGCCGGCCGGCCGTCAAGCAGGAGTGGTGCAACGGCTGCGGCACCTGCGCGGTCGAGTGCCGCCAGGAGGCGATCGTCATGGTCCGCGAGTACCAGGGGCCGGCGGGCGTATTTCCGCTCAAGGAGGGGAAGGCATGAGTCTGACTTTGCTCACAGGCAGCGAGGCTGCGGCTTACGCCGCTAAACTCGCCCGCATCGAGGTTTTGTCCTATTATCCGATTACGCCCGCCTTCCCAGCGATGGAGCGGCTCAGCAAGTTCATCGAAGACGGCGAGCTCAGCACCCGCTTCGTGCGGGTCGAATGCGACCACAGTGCCCTGGCCGCCGCCCTCGGGGCCGCTCTGGCCGGCAGCCGGGCTTTCACGGTCACCAATTCCCAGGGGCTATTATATATGACCGAGGTGGTATACCACGCCGCCGGCCTGCGGCAGCCGGTGGTCATGGCGGTGGCCAA
>JAEZLU010000077.1 GCA_023415075.1 Bacillota bacterium | reverse complement strand
GACCCTTCGACCCGCTCGGGCGTTGTCGCCCCTTTAGCCAGGAGATCGGCGTAGACCGGCTCGAAATGGGCCATCATATCGGTGTTGGCCAGCACGATCACCGTGGCTGAGGCCAACTCCACCTGGTACTGGTCGTTGGCGCAGGCCCGCAGCTTTTTCTTGGCCTCAGGACTCTTTACGACGATGAACTCCCACGGCTGCAGATTCATCGCCGACGGCGCCAGTTTGACCAGCTCGAATAGCCTTCTTAGGACAGTCTCATCAATAACGAATCCCGGGTCATAATCGCGGATGGCCCGCCGCCTTGCAAACGCCTCGGCCACATCCATGCTCGTCGCCTCCCTTACCGAACCGCGGCCACGGCCCGGTTTTCTTGTACATATATAATTCGGCCCGCGCCCGCGCCTCTTCCTGCCGGTCGCCGGAAAAAAACAGGCGGGAGAGGTGACGAACTTACGTCAGCTCTCCCGCCTGCGCACCTAAGGATTGTCCGGCGGCGGCGGCAGCGCCAGCCCCCCGGACGACAGGCCCTCCCGGCGGGCCAACCGTATTTCGTAGGCCTCCTCGGCCTCATTAAGTGGAAACTCCGGCAGCCGCAGCAACCGGTAACCGTTCGCGTATGGCACCAGCAGGGCCAGCAGGCTTTCGCGGGTCGAAGACCGCCGGCGGTAAATATCCGGCATAACCCTGAGATACAGCCCGTCAGTCCGTTCCACCACCCGCAGAGTCTCGTACACCACCGTTACCGGCGTGCCCAGCGGCGCCATGGCGTACAACTCGCGGGCGTCCTTGTCGTGCATGCGCACGCAGCCGCCTGAGACCGGGTAGGAAATGCTCCAGTCGAGATTGGTGCCGTGGATGCCGTAAGTCGGCGCGAACTCCATCCAGCGGCTGCCCAGCGGGTTGTCCGGCCCTGGCGGCACCGGCGTCCGGTCGGCGAACTTCGCCCCCGGGAACCACACCGGATTTTCCAGCTTGAGAAAGATCGCGAAATTTCCCAACGGCGTCTGCTCGTACGGCGTTCCCACCGCAATATCGTATTTTTTTACCACTTGCCCTTTGTCAATCACCGTGAGCGTGAATTCAGGAACATTGATGATAATCTGCGGCGAAGCTAGACTGATGCTGCAAACACTGACGAAAACCAAGATCAGGCAAAGGACAACGCGCAAGCGGCCACCTCCCTCCGGCCTGCGGCCAAAATTTTATTTGCGCCCTTATTTTCCGGTTGGGGAGGCTATTAACATACCAAGTAATATATGGTCAGCCGGCCAGGAGCTGTCCAGCGAGGTAAATTGCGGCTTAGCAGCTGGCAAACAACCAAAAAAGAAAAATGCTGCCGCGATGAACGGCAGCATAATCAGATGTATTCAGAAGGCTCAAAACTTTATGCCGATGAACTGGCCGTGCTGGAAAGGCGGATTTTCCACCAACCGCTCCGGCAAAATGCCGAAATGCTTGAAAAACTTCTTGGCGCCGATATAAGCCCCTTTGGCCGCGTATCTTACCGGAAAGGCGTTGTTTTCCTGCTGGGGGAGCGGCATAATCCCCAGAGCCTTATTGTCGCTGTCATACCCCAGCAGGCAATAATACTGATTGCCCAAAAGCTCGGCTGCCTTCTGGTTGAAAACGATCCTTCCGTTCGGCTTCACGGTCACCAGGGGCTCATTCTTCTTCACGCTCCGTTGTCGATGCGGTTTGAACAAGGTAAAGGCAAATTCCACTGTTCTTCACTCCTTTTGAATAACCTTAGTAAAAGTATGCACAAACCGGCAAAATAATAATCGTAATTTACCAGTACTGGCAGAAAATTAATTATCGGCAGCGCTGCCGACGAATTGTTCGTTAGCCGCTCTTTCGTATATAATTAGAAAGAGTATAGCCATTATCTCCTAATGTACGCAAAAAAAGGGGCGGAGAACGTGCTGAATCAAGTCTGGCTCATCATCCTGGCCGTAATGGTCGGTGGCAGCATCCTCAAATACCTTATTCCCATTCCCTGGGCCGCTGTCGCTATCGACCTGGCCGTGCTGGCGGTGGCCTACATCATCCTTCGGCGATACCCCTACATAAACCTCAAACGCACCCTGAACTTTCTCGTCGGCCTCACCGTCATCAGCATCGCCGTCGACCTCGGCTTCATCGACGGCTTCATCGGCAACATCGCCCTCCTCATCCTGCTCGCCTGGCTGTTTTTCAGCGGCAGCCAGGGCGGCGGCTCGGGCCGGCCGCCCAAACTGCGGCACAAGTGGCACAAATAGGAAGGAGGCCGACCCAGTGACCTCAAGGATGCTGGCGCGGGCCGCCCTGCTGCTGGCGCTGACCCTCGTCTTCCAGTCCCTGCGGCTCGTTATCCCCCTGTCGCCGTTCTTCACTACCTTTGTCATCGGCAGCCTGATCAACGCCTGCCTGCTTATCGCCCTGGAAACCGTCGGCCTGGCCGCCGCCCTCGTCATTGCCGCCGTTGCCCCGGTCGTCGCCTACCTGCAGCAGCTTTTGCCGCTGCCGGTCTTCATTCCGCCGGTGGCCGCGGCCAACGCCATCTACGTCCTGCTCACCCGGGCCGGCAAAGCCTGGAGCTGGGCCGGCGCCATCGGCCTGGCCGCCGTGGGCAAGACGGCCTTTTTGTACATCACCTTCCTCTGGCTTCTCAGCCTGATAAACCTGCCACCCCGCCTGGCGACAGGCCTGCTGTTCGTCATGAGCTGGCCGCAGCTCGTAACCGCCGTAGCCGGGGGCGTGCTGGCCGCCGTGGTTGTCAGGCGGCTCGGCCGCAGCTGAACGGTCTTGTCAAGCTAAGAAGAATCGCTTAGCCCCGCCGTCGGTTTTTTTCTTTTTGCCCAAAATCCCCACTATATTGAATTTTGTGAAAGTATAGATAATTATTTGACATAAAGAGGCAGGATAATTAAAAAATATAGCGAATGGAAATAATTAGCTGATATCCTAACAACTGTTCACTGTCGGCGCTATTATTTTGGGAGGTAGATGCCTGTGAAAATAAGTGCCAAAATCTATTGTGGCTTTCTTGTCATCATCTTGGTAATGGCCGCTGTCGTCGGCTACACCTTCTGGCAGGTTTCCCAGATAACCGCCACTCAGACCGCGCTGATGGAATATGAACTGGTCATGAAAGATACGGCCCAGAAACTGGCTCTCAACACCGCCCGCCAGGCCGCCGCCAACCGTGGCTACCTGGCCACCGGCTACCAGGCGTACCGGAGCGACCTGGACAAAGCCACCGAGCAAGCCGCCGCCGCCATCAAGCTCCTCAACGAAAACGAGAAAGACCCCAAACTGCTGCAGGAACTCAACCACGCCTATGAAAAATTCGTCCCCCACCTGCCGAACATCATGAATATGCTGGCCGCCGGCCAGCGCGAAGATGCCGTCAAGTATCTCAACCAGTATGTTGCTGCCGATAACGCCATCCTGATCGTCGAAATCGAAAACTACATCAAAGAGAAAGACGAAGCCCTCAAGCTGGCCGATGAAAGCTTCGACCGCCGGGCCGCCTTCCTGAAAACCGTAATGCTCGCCGGCCTCGTCCTCAGCCTGGTGCTGGCCGCGTTCATCGCCATATATACCGTTCGCGGCATTGTCGCCTCTCTCCGCCAGGGCATGGAATTTGCCGACGCCATGGCCAAAGGCGACTTCACCCGCCGCATCGAAGTCACCGCCAAAGACGAAATTAGCACCCTTCTCGCCAGTCTGGCCCAGGCCGGCCAGAACCTGCGGGCACTGGTGCGGCAGGCTGTGGATATCTCCGACCAACTGGCCGCCTCAGCCCAGCAGCTCACCGCCACCGCCGACCAGTCAGCTAAGGTTATCGGCCAGATGGCCGGCACGGTCGAAGAAATGGCCCAGGGGGCCGAACAGCAGGTCGGCGCCGTCAATGCCGCTACCGCCGTCATCGAGGAAATGTCGGCAAGCGTCCAGCAGGTAGCTGCCAACGCCAACGTGGTCGCCGAAGCCTCCGGCCGGACCAGCGACGTCGCCAGAAGCGGCGGCCGGTCGATCGACACCGCCGTCACCCAGATGGCCAACATCGAGCATACCGTCACCACCTCGGCCGCCGTTGTCGCCAAACTCGGCGAGCGGTCCAAGGAAATAGGCCAGATCGTCGACACCATTTCCAGCATTGCCGGCCAGACCAACCTCCTGGCTTTAAACGCGGCCATCGAGGCCGCCCGCGCCGGCGAGCAGGGCCGCGGCTTCGCCGTCGTCGCCGAGGAAGTCCGCAAACTGGCCGAGCAGTCCCAGGAAGCCACCGGCCAGATCGCCGCTCTCATCGGTGAAATTCAGGGTGAGACCGACCAGGCCGTTGCCGCCATGCAAAAAGGCACCCACGAAGTCAAAGTCGGCACCGAGGTCGTCAACGCCGCCGGCAAGGCTTTCGGCGAAATCATTACCGCCATCGACCAAGTCGTCGGCCAGATCGGCGAAATCTCCCAGGCCATCGGCCAGATGGCCAAAGGCAGCCAGCAGATAGTCGGCGCCGTCAAGTCCATCGACTCGGTCAGCCGGGACATCGCCGCCCAGACCCAGACCGTATCGGCGGCCAGTGAGGAGCAGACCGCATCCACTGAGGAAATCGCTTCCTCCAGCGAAGCCCTTGCCAAACTCTCGCAGGACCTCCAGGGCGCCATCAATAAGTTCAAAGTATAAGCCCGGAACCGCGGACAAAAAGAAAAAGCAGGGAACGCAACATGTTCCCTGCTTTTTATTATCGGCTCAGTTCTTTTCCGGCAGCCGGCAGCTCAGACCGAGCGGGCCGAAACAGGCGTTGCACGACAGACAGGTGCCCTTGGCCTGGCCGGCCTGCAGGCGGTTAACCAGGTCCGGCTCGCGGACCAGCGGCCGGCAGAGAGCCACCAGATCGGCGGCGCCGCTTGTTACCACCGACTCCATCACCGCCAGTGACCGCAGGCCGCCTACCAGGATTACCGGTACGTCGACCGCCGCCTTGACCGCCCGCGCCGCCTCGGCGAAATAGGCCTCATTCTCAGGCCGCACGATTCCCGGCCGTGACATTGCCCCCTTGGCTTCGCGGACGCCGCCGCTGACCTCGATCATATCGACGCCCCACTTCACCAGGCTTTCAGCTACCGCCACCACGTCGGCCAGCGCCAGGTAGCCGTCGCCCGTGAAGCCGTCGGTCGAATTCAGCTTTACCAGCACCGGATAGTCCTCGCCCACCGCCCGCCGGCCGCGGACCATGATCTCCCGCAGGATGCGACTGCGGTTCTCCAGGCTGCCGCCCCACATATCGGTGCGGCGGTTGGTGTAAGGGGAAATGAACGACGATAAAAGATACCCGTGGGCGATATGCAACTGTACGCCGTCGCAGCCGGACGCCTTGGCCCGGCCCATGGCGGCGGCGTAGGCGTCGATGACCGACCAGATATCCTCCTCGGTCATCGGCCGCGGCGTCAGGCCGGTGCTGCCGTCCATCACCGCCGACGGCGCCACCGGCACCAGGTCGGCCGGCCAGTCAGCCGGCGTCTGGCGGCCGGCGTGGGAGATCTGGAGCACCAGAGCCGCCCCGTCGGCGTGGACGGTATCGGCCAGGTGGCGGTAGCCGGCGATGAAGCCATCGTCGTATATCCCGTTCTGCTTTAGGCTGGCCCGCCCCAGCGGGTGTTCGACATAGGCGTGGCCGGTGATAATGAGGCCGCAGCCGCCCCGCGACAGGTCGCGATAAAGCTCGACCTCCCGCTCGGACACCGTACCATCGTCGTTGCCGAAAGTATCGTGGGTCGCCGAGCGGACGAACCGGTTCTTCAGCTTCAGGCCGCCCATAGTTACAGACTCGAACAGAATGCTCATATCTTTTCCTCCTTGCGGGCCGGCAGGATTCGGCCCGGTTTTAGTTGAACTATAGCAAAAAACACTAGTGGGTGATAACTTGGAAGAACAGCAAACAAGGGCTCAGCAGCTGGCCCGGGCCAGATACAAGGAAGGCTTCAACTGCGCCGAAGCCGTCCTGCGGGCCTTCAACGAAGAACTTGACCTGAATCTCGGCGACGACGCCATAAAGATCGCCTCTGGCTTCGGCGGCGGCCTCGGCCACGCTGGCTGCATGTGCGGCGCCCTCTCGGGAGCCGTCATGGTCATCAGCCTGCTTTCGGGGCGCTTCCGGGCCGATGAAAACCGCGACCCGGTCTATAACGCCGCCAGCGAGTTTCATAACCGCTTCCGCG
>JAEZLU010000295.1 GCA_023415075.1 Bacillota bacterium | reverse complement strand
GCAACGCCCGCACGGTGCGCAACATCATTGAGAAAGCCCTGCGCCGCCAGGCCGTCAGACTGGTGGCCAAAAGCAGCCTGACCAGGGAGGAACTGATGATCATCGAGCCGGGCGATCTGCCGGAGGTGCCGGCATGAAAGAATTTGCCGTAATCGGTCGGCCAAACTCCGGCAAAACATTGTTTGTCCTGAATTTCGCCGCTTTTTTGCACTGTAAGTCTGTTGATATGACCTTCCGTAGCCCGGACGGCCTCATGAACTGCCGGCATTTTACTCTGGCCGAAGCCAAACGCGAACTCTGCGGCCAGGCCCCGCACAAGACCCGTTCGATTCAGTCGCTGGTGCTGAGGGTGCCTGTCGGCAAAACGGCGGTAGCCTTTAAACTGACCGACACCTGCGGCATCCAGGAAACCATTCACGAAAATGACGCCATCCGCCGGGGCATGGCCCAAACCCTCAGCCTTATCCGCAACGGCGATTTCATCATCCATCTCGTCGATCTGACGGCGATCAACGATGCCTATCTGGCCGAGACCCAGAGCATCGATCAGGAGGTCTACCATTATGGCATAGCCCGTCAGCGCTATCTGCTCCTGGCCAATAAAGTCGACCTGCCGCCGGCTGTATCAAACCTTCCCCGACTTAACGCCGCCTTCGCCCAGGCCACGGTTATCGCCGTCTCGGCCCTGACCGGCCAGGGGTTTCCGGCAGTGAAAGCCCAGGTGACCCAAAATGTCTGACTATCTGACAGTCGGCCTGGCGGTCGTGTTGTGCGCAGCCGCGGTGAAGCTGTTCGACGACTGGCTCGATCAGGACCGCGATCAGGCGGCAAATAAAGCCAACTGGGTGACAGTCTTGGGGCCGGGAACCACTATCTACGCCGCCCTGCTGCTGGCGATAGCCGCCGCCCTTCATGCTTCCGTGAGTCTGTCGCTATTTTTCGCCAGCTACGGTATCGGCATGTTCCACGATTTCGGACGGCTACTGCCCAGTCGCCTGCGGGGCTGGCAGGAATCCGTCCTGGTCTGGGGCCTGGGAAGCGTTATTTTTGGTTGGCAGATTATGTTGTTTTCCATGCTTTTCATTGCCGGCGTTCAGCTTTTCGACGACTGCCTTGACCTGGCGGCCGACCGCCGGTCAGGCCAGCGCAACCTTGCCGGCCGCTTCGGTCTGATCGAATGCCTGCTGGCCGGCCTGTTGTTCATGCTGAGCGCCTGCTGGCTGTCAGCTGACCTTTTCCCGCCGGTGATGGCCGGCACGACCGTATTTTACATATGCTTGCTGGTGGTTTCGGAGGGAAAGCCGTGGAACTGACTGTCGTCATTTTGTTCGTCTTTACCTTTCTGGCAGCCTATGCCTGGGGTCGCCGGCTGGGCCGCCGCCAAGGATGGGCGGAGGGCAGCGCCCTCACTCGGTTGCGCATCCGCGAAGAATCGCTGGTTGCCGGCCGCTGCGTCATCTGCCGCCGCGGCCCGCCTGCCCGCCGGTTCATAAAATCGGTGGCTTTGCAAAGAATAGGGGAGAGAAGGGGAGAAGCGTCGGCCCCTTTTTGCATTAGCAGGAAATACGGGTCAGAGCGACAAAATATGAAAGGAGGGGAGTGATGATACTTGCCTGACATACAAGGAAACACTGAAGGCATCCGCAAAAGCGCCCTGAAGGCACTTGAGAACCTTTACAGCTTCAGCGTGCCGGCTGACGAGGCCGTCGACAGAGCGCTGGCCGGCGAGATCGCCGCTCTTACCGCCCAGTTGGGCCGGGAAATCGCCATTTATCTCAACCGGCGCGGCCAGGTAATGGCAGTAGCGGTTGGCGACACCTGCACGGTCGGCCTGCCGGATGTGGCCGGCCGCCGCTCGAACCAGCGGCTGAGTGGTATCCGCTGTATCCACAGTCACCCCACCGGCGACAGCGAGCTCAGCCTGCTCGACCTGAGCTCCCTCAAGGAGATGCGGTTTGACCTGATGGCTGCTCTCGGCGTCAGTGCCGACGGCGAAGTTTGTCAGGTCAGCTTTGCTTTTCTTGCCGGCTGGAAGGATAACGAGGAATTCGCGCTGCAATCGGTCGGCCCCCTCACGCTGAAAGAATTTTGCGAAATGGACCTGGCCTACCTTCTCGGCCAACTCGACCGCCTCCTTGAGAGCCGCGGCAAAACCGTCAGCCTGGAAGCCAGTGAACGGGCTCTTCTGGTAGGGGTTGAACAGCCCGGCGCCTGGGCGGTTGCCGATTCGCTGGATGAGTTGGCCCAACTGGCGGAAACAGCCGGGGCCGAAGTGCTCGCCCGCCTGTGGCAGAAGCGGGAGCGGCCTGATGCCGCTTACTTCATCGGTCGCGGTAAGGTGCAGGAAATAGCCGCCGTCCGCCAGGAGCAAGCCGCCAACCTGATCATTTTCGACGACGAGCTGTCGCCGGCCCAGCAGCGCAATCTGGAACAGTCGCTCGCTGTCAAGGTACTTGACCGAACCGCCCTTATCCTCGATATTTTCGCCCAGCGGGCTAGGACCCACGAGGGCAAACTCCAGGTCGAACTGGCTCAGCTCAGGTATAACCTGCCCCGCCTCGGCGGCCAGGGCCTGGTGCTTTCCCGCCTTGGCGGCGGCATCGGCACCCGCGGGCCTGGGGAAACCAAGCTGGAGGTCGACCGGCGCCGCATCCACGCCCGCATCGGCGACATCGAGCGCGAGATAGACCAGATCAAACGCCACCGCCATCTCCACCGCGAGCGCCGCCACGCGGCCCGCATCCCGGCGGTGGCCCTCGTCGGCTACACCAACGCCGGCAAGTCGACGCTATTAAATTCGCTCACCGACGCCGGCGTGCTGGCCGAAGACAAGCTTTTCGCCACCCTTGACCCCACCACCCGCAAAGTCAGCCTGCCTGGCGGCCAAGAAATCCTCCTGACCGATACCGTAGGCTTTATCCAGAAGCTGCCGCATCAGCTGGTGGCCGCCTTTCGGGCTACCCTGGAAGAAGTTGTCCAGGCCGACCTGCTGGTACACGTCATCGACGCCAGCCACCCCCGCCATCAGGAGCAAAGCGACGCCGTTTTTCGCGTTCTCGATGAACTGGGGGCAGCCAGCAAACCGGTTATAACTGTATTCAACAAGATCGATCAGGTGGATAACCCCCATTTGCGTGAGCGCCTCCTGCGCCTGGCCGACAGTGTGGCTATTTCGGCCCGCGAGCGCACCGGCCTTGATACTCTGCTGGAACTTATCAAAAGTCATCTTCGCCGGCAGACAGTGGAGGCCGTACTCCTAATCCCTTACAGCGACAGCGGCCTGCTGGCCCGCCTGTATGAAACGGCGGCCGTGGCCGCGACCGAATACCTTGCCGAAGGCATTCGCGTCCAGGTTGGCCTGCCGCCGGTCGAAGTCCAGACCTATCAAAAATATTTTGCAGCCGAGGAAGATGATGATGATGAGCAGCCATGAAAAAGTTGCCGGATTAGCGACGGCGGCACTGGCGGAAGTCCAGCCGGTTTTCGCCGCCTTGGAAGCTACCGCTCGCGACAACACCGCCAGGGTTCTTGACGCCTTTCGCCGCCATCAGGTGGCCGATTTCCATTTTCGGACAACCACCGGCTACGGCTACGGCGACGCCGGACGGGACAAGCTTGAGGAGGTGTGGGCTGAAGTTTGCGGCGCCGAGCGGGCCCTTGTCCGCAGTCATTTCGTTTCCGGCACCCACGCACTGGCGGCCGTGCTTTTCGGCATACTGCGCCCAGGCGACGAACTTTTGGCGGTGACCGGTTCGCCCTATGACACTATGCAGTCGGTAATCGGTTATCCTAAGCCTTTGCCCGGCTCACTGGCCGATTTCGGCATCAGCTACCGGGAGATATCCCTCAAGGGAGACGAAGTCGACGCCGAAGCGCTTGCCGGCGTCGTTACCGCCAGAACAAAGATGGCCCTTATTCAGCGCTCGCGCGGCTACAGTCTGCGACCGCCGCTCTCGGTGGCGGCGATCGGCCGGGCCTGCGACCAGGTAAGGCGGCTCAACCCGCAGTGCGTCTGTTTTGTCGACAACTGCTACGGCGAATTCGTCGAGGCCTGTGAACCCACGGCCGTCGGCGCCGATATTATGGCCGGTTCGCTGATCAAAAACCCCGGCGGCGGTATTGCCCCCGCGGGCGGTTACATAGCCGGCCGGGCGGCCTTGGTCGAACAGGCTGCCTGCCGCCTGACCGCGCCCGGCATCGGCAGCGAGTTGGGCGCCTCCCTGGCCGACAACCGCCTGCTTTTCCAGGGACTCTTCCTGGCGCCCCATGTTGTTTGCCAGGCACTTAAAGGCGCCATATTCGCCGCCAAGCTGTTCGCGGATCTCGGCTATCAGACCTGGCCGCACTTTGCCCAGCCGCGCAGCGATATAATCCAGGCTATCGAACTGGGGTCGGCGGCCAAGATGGTGGCGTTTTGCCGCGGCTTGCAGCGCTGGTCGCCGGTAGACGCCCATGTGCGGCCCGAGCCGAGCGCCCTTCCCGGCTACAGCGACCAGGTGGTTATGGCCGGCGGCACCTTTGTCCAGGGCTCGTCGATCGAGCTCAGCGCCGACGGCCCCCTGCGGCCGCCTTTCGCCGTCTATCTGCAGGGCGGTCTGACCTTTGAACACGCTGTCCTCGGTATCCTCGGCGCCGCTAATGAAGTCGCGGATGCGTAACCCTTAAGTTTCTGTGCATATTTCCCTAAATCTATGATAATAGACAGGAAAATACCACACTGCGTCGAACAGTAGTATAAATATCCCGTTAAATCTGGCATTCGGTGGGATCTTGTGGAGTACATTGTAATCACCTTGCTGGCCATTGCCGCCACAACCTGCTTAGTATATTTGCTTGCCAACAAAGTTTTTGCAGTCCGCTTGCGGCTCAAATCCTTGGTTTTGTGCGCCGCTTGCGCTCTTTTTCTTAGCCTGGTCCTGCCGCGAATTGTCGTAAGTTTTGCCGGTCTTGCCGGAACAGTTGCTTTTCTGGCGCTTTTCGCCGTGATATTTGCTTATTTTGTCGCTTATTACGATGATTCCAAAGACCTGCAGCCTGCCGGCAACGCGCCGCCCGCCACCCCGCCGCAGTTGGCTGACGAACCGCCGACCGCGGCCGACGGGGAGCCCCTGGTCTACCTGGCCGCCCAAGGGCGCGCGCAGCCTCTCGGCGAGCCGGCCATGTCCGTTGATGCCGCCGAACCTGAGTCTGAGTCTTTATCTGAGCCTGAATCAGATTATGAGCCGGAAGTAGTACCGGAACTGGGAATATTGCTTGAATCGTTTACCGCCGCCGAACCGGAGCCTGCCCCTGAGCCCCCCGAGGCATTCCTGTCCGGCGAAGAACCCGAACAACTTGCCGCCGGGGCTGAAAACGCCATAGCGCCTGAAACTGAGACTGAACTTGAGTTTGAGCCGGCAACCGCTACAGCCGTTCTGCCGGAATTGCCGCCGGAGCCGGAAGTTGCCGCCGAAACCGTGATAGTCGCCACACCCGCACAGCCGCAAGAGGCAGCGGCAGCGCTCGAGACCGACCTACCGCAGGCGGCTGACGACCAAGCTACCGGCCTTGATCTGGAAATCGAGCTAAACCTTATCGCCGGTCATGTTGTCAATGCCGAAACCGAGCCTGACGACGAAACCAATGTCTCATTCTCGCCGGCGTTTTGTTTGGACGGGTTGTCCCCTGTAACTGAAGCCCATACTGACGAAACGGCTTCCGGCCTTGAGGCCGAGGCCGAAAGCCTGGCCACGTTAACCCTTGCCGGCCTGGATGATGAAACAGTCAATCCGTTGCCTGAAACCAATGCGGCTCAGCCCGAGTCCTCGACCGAAGAAGAAGGGGAGGGGAGCGCGGCGGCGACAGCCGAGGAAGAGCCGATTGTGGAGGAACCGGAAGTGACTTTAGCTGCCGAACCTGTCTCCAATAGCCTGGAAGACTTGCTGGATTTTGCCTTCAGCCAAAAAGGCCGCCAAAATTTGCCGCTGGCTCTTGACACTTTCCGCCAGGCTTATAAGCTTTATCGCGATAGCGAGGCCGGTCCGCTGCTGGTAATCGAAATAGCCGGCCTGTTAAAAGCCAAAGGCGCTTATGACGAGGCGGTCATGGTTCTGTCGGACGGTCGCGGCCTGGCGGCGCTTCAACAGAATCCGCTGCTCGACCAGGAATTCGTCAATACAATCGCCTATCTGCGGATCGTAAAAAACACGCTCATGCAAAACCGCATCGGCTTCGTGCCCTTCCAAAGAATTCCCGCCGATATCGTCAAAGAGATCGACGAAGAATTTCGCGAATGGCGTAACTTCGCTTAGAACTCATAATATTTAGGGGGTATTCAAATGAAAAAAAGCACAGAGATTCTTGGGCTGCCTGTAATCAGCATTTCCGAAGGCCGCGAGATGGGTACCGCGAAAGTGTTGGTAATTGATCCTGTTCAGGGCGGCGTTGCCGCAATCGCCGTCGAAGATGGCAAATGGTATCTCGGAGCCAAATTGCTCCCGTTTTCCGCAGTGACCGGGATAGGCGAAAATGCCATAACCATCGACAGCAGCAATGATATTTTGTCGCTCGTTAATGCATCCGACATGGAGAAACTGCTTGAAGCCGATGTCAAAGTCATTGGCGCGAAAGTGCTCACCAAAGCCGGACGCTTTCAGGGTAAAATCAGCGAAATCGAACTTGACGATGCGGGCAAGATCGTCAGTTTTGAAGTAGAAGAAACCAACGGCGAAAAAGTAGTCGCGTCTGGGGCAAAAGTCATCACTTTCGGCAAGGAAGTTGTTATTATTTCCGACACCGATTCGGCTGTGCCTGGTGCGCCGGCACCAAAACCGGTGATAGCTGCGGCAGAGCAACCGACCGCCGCTCCCCTGCAGCCCGCCGCTCCGGCAGCTCCGGAAACTAACGACGACTCTGCCAAGAAATTCGACGACAAGCAGCGCAAATATTTGCTGGGAAAAAAGGCTAACCGCCGCATCGAGACCGACAACGGCCTGGTGATTGTCGAGCAGGGCGGCGAAATAACCGAAGAGGTAATTCAGAAAGCCAAGCTGGCCGGCAAATTCGTCGAGCTTTCCATGAGCATATAGTGCCAAGTCCCCGCCGGCGCGGGGGCTTCTGCTTAAATTCTGCCTGATGAATTAGGAGTGTAGCTGTGGAAGCAATCACATCCAAACCCATCGCCAAGAATTTAATAACATTCCTGATCGTCATCGTTCTATTCAGCCTGATCGGCACACTAACAATAGATGCGGCGTTCACGGTCTCCGACGACATTTACGGCGGCGTCAAAGTCGGCGATATCGATGTCGGTGGCTTGTCGCGGCCGGCCGCCGAAGAAAAAATCGCCGCCGCCTTCCGCGACTGGACCACGCACGCGACGATCACCCTTGTTTACCGCGACAAAAGCTGGTCGATAACCGCCCAGGATATCGACCTCAAAATCGACCAGGCGGCCCTGACCAACGAAGCCTATGCCGTCGGCCGCACCGGCAATATCTTCACCCGGCTGCAGGAAAGATATCTGACAATCAACCGCGGCCTTTCGCTGCCGCTTAACGTCGCCTACGACTACGACAAGCTCCATGCCAAAGTGCTGGCGGTTGCCGGCTCGGTTGACCAGGAACCGAAAAATGCCTCGCTGGCCCTGACCAACTTCACGGTTAGCCAGTCACAGGAGGCAATCGGCTACAAAGTTGATATGGCTAAAACACTGTCGGCAATCGCTGTTCAGATGAGCGCCAAAATCCCCTTTACCATGCCGCTGGCGGTCGATGAGCAAAAGCCTACGGTGTATGCCCGCGACCTCGAGGGCATCGACGGCGTAATCGCCTCCTACACGACTCTCTTTGACCCTGGCGACCAGAACCGCTCGCAGAATATTGCCATCGCTGCCAGGAACGTGAACGGCGTGCTTGTCAAGCAAGGCGATATCTTTTCCTTCAATACCTATGTCGGACCCCGCCTGGCCCAGTACGGCTATAAAGTTGCCCCGGTATTCATCAACGGCCGCCTAGTGCCCGACTGGGGCGGGGGAGTGTGCCAGGTAAGCAGCACCCTCTACAACGCCGCGCTCCTGGCCGATATGGCCATCGAGGAACGCACCTCCCATTTCCGGCCGCCGGGCTATGTTCCTCTTGGCCAGGACGCCACCGTAGCCGACAACTATCTTGATTTCAAATTCCGCAATAATACCGGCGCCAACGTTTATATCATGTGCGATATTACCGATGACAGGGTCAACGTTCACCTGCTCGGCCAGTTGCGGGCCAACCCGCCGGAAATACAGGTGGTCACGGCCAACAAGAAGGTCCTCGAACCCAATACGGTCATCAAACAGGATCCCACGCTTGAAGTGGGCCGCGAGATAATCGATGTGGAGGGACAGAAGGGCTTCGTTGTCAGTACCTACCGAATTAAGTATGCCAGCGGCAAGGAACTGGCCCGCGAATTTCTCGCGACCGACGAGTATCAACCCGAAGACCGGATAGTACGGGTCGGCACAAAGGCTCCCGCTCACCGGATCAAATAACAAAAAAAAGAGGGCTAAGCCCTCTTTTTTTAGTGGATGCGGCGGAAAACGCCGATGACTTTACCCAAAATAGCCACATTGCGGGAGGTGATCGGTTCGAGATAGTCATTTTCCGGCTGCAGGCGGATATAATCTTTTTCTTTGAAGAAACGTTTTACAGTGGCTTCCTCGCCATCCACCAGGGCCACGATAATCTCGCCGTTACGGGCTGTTTCCTGGTCGCGCACCAGCACGTAGTCGCCGTCGAGGATGCCGGCATTAATCATGCTGTCACCCTGGACAGCCAGCATAAACACGTTGTCGCTGCCCACGAGTTCACTTGGCAGGGGATATGTTTCCTCGATATTCTCCACCGCCAGTATCGGTTGGCCGGCAGTCACCCGGCCGACGAGCGGCACCGGAGTCATCGCTTTTTGCCGCCAGGGCGCCTCCTCGAGAACGTCGATGGCCCGGGGTTTGGTCGGGTCACGACGTACATAGCCTAGTTCCTCCAACCTGGACAGATGGCTGTGCACCGTTGAGCTTGAGCTCAGGCCGACGGCTTCACCGATTTCCCTGACAGAGGGTGGGTATCCTTTAGCCCGTAAAGTTTCTTTAATATAATTCAGTATCTGCTTCTGGCGGGAACTCAACATACGTTCCTTGGTCAACAGACTCAGCCTCCAAACGCGCAAAATAGTTGCCAGTCCTTGCTAGATCAATTATAACAGTTGTTGGCAAAGATCGCAAACATTTGTTCGAAAAAATTATCAATGCCCCCTTGACCCGAACATATGTACTGTGCTATTATTTAATCACAGATACGAACATACATTCGGGGGGCAGGAATATGGCCAGACGCAGAGTGTCCGGGGAGTTTATCATCAAAGTAGGCTTGGTTGTCTTATTCCTGTTTTATGCTTGGTCGTTCGGTTCCGGCGCCGATGCCAGCGGACAGCTTACCGAAGGCTCTTACCAAATTGTCCAGGTAGCCCGCGGCGATACCGTTTGGTCAATCGCCAGCAGATATGTCGGCGAAAAGGAAGATGTCCGCAATCTGGTCATTGCGATAAAGAAAAGCAACAATCTGGGCAACGATGTCGCGATATACCCCGGTCAAACCCTTAAAGTGCCGATAAAGAAATGATAATATATAGTTCTCTCGACTACCAGCAGGCAATCCGGCCTGCTTTTTTATTTTATTTCATGGAATTTTTTACACTTTTTACAATAAAATGTTGATATCGACATTTTTCGTTGGAGGATAATTTCCATTTATGTAGAAAAATTCAAACTTGAGTCTATCGGTTAATTCGACGCACCGAATTTTCGGCTCGTCGCCGACGCCCCGAATGAAAGGCAAGTCTTGATGTTTAAGAAAGCTTATTTCCTGCTGGTGCTACTTATTACCATCCCATTCTGCGTTTATGCCGTTTCTCAGGCCAACGCTACCAGGGATCGCCTTGTACGCGAAAAGACGCTGGCACTTTACTCAGTTGTCGCCGGTCTTAACCGCTGCCTTCCCGTTTCCTGGGCCGCCGTGGATAAGTTAGTAGCCGGTGACGAACCATCCGTGGAAAAAAGGCAGCTTCTCTATGACGAGTTTGAGCCCGCCCTGCGCAGTTATGCCGAGGCCTGGCCGGGATATAGCTTCGGCATATATTTGCGCGATTTAAATATTGTGGCCCTTATTCCCGACGAACCCGCTCTTCTGGGGACCGAGGCTACGTCGGAAGCATTGAGGGTTTACACAAGCGGTCTAACCGAAGTGGGTGTCATTGATGGAGGCAGCACGTACGGCGGCCAAAGCATCCTGGCCATCAATCAGCCGATCCTTCATAAAGGTCAACTAATCGGCCATTTATGGGCCAACGTAAAAGTCGCCGATATCGACGCCACCATAAAAAGCGAGCTGCTGCGCAGCCTTTCCACGCTTATCATCCTCTGGCTGCTGCTGCTTATCGGCGTGATCTATATCATGCGCGACATTGAAACTTCCCTCACCGGCCTGATCGAGGCCATCCGCAGGGACAGCGGCGATATATCCCGCTTCCGCGACTTTCCCCAGGCTCTGCCGCTCCTCGATACCGTTGAAAGCCTCCGGCAACAGCTAACGGCCGATTACGCCGACCGCGAACGGGTAGCTGCCGATCTGGCAAAAATAGACCGGATGAATCTTATAGGTGAAATGGCGGCCGGGCTGGCTCACGAAATCCGCAACCCGATGACTGTGATCCGCGGTTATCTGCAGAGAATGCTGCTCAAGGCGGAGGGAAACCTGGCTTCGCAGTATGCGCTTATTCTCGCCGAGACCAGCAGGATAAACGAGATTATCACGGCTTTCCTGTCCCTTGCCAAGAACCGGCGGGTCGAGATGGGGCGCTGCAACTTGACGGACCTCATCTTTCAGCTTTTTCCCCTGATTCAGGCTGATGCCCGCAAAGCCGGCGCGGTCGTTAACCTCCAGCCGCTGCCGGAAAAACTCCTCATTTTTGCCGATGAAAAAGAAATTAAACAACTGGTGCTCAACCTCGTCCGCAACGCGATGGAAGCTATCGTCGGCAAAGGGACGGTCGTGATTACAGCGGCCGAGCAGCGTAATCGCATCGTTCTTTCTGTCGCCGACGACGGCTGCGGGATCGCCCCGGAACTGCGGGATAAAATATTCGATCCGTTTTATACGACCAAAGATTCCGGTACAGGCCTCGGGCTGGCGATATGCAAAAGCATCATCGATCGGCATGGCGGCACAATCGATATTAATTCTGAGCCCGGGAAAGGCACTGTCTTTACGGTTTTTTTGCCGGCTGCCGGCGACGTCGGCTTGGAAGATCTAGCATCCTAGTACAAAAGATCTTTGGTGGAAATGGCTTTATCATGAAGTCTGCGATAAATTCGACGTGGGCTCTTGACAATTTCCCGGAACGCATGGTATCATCAAAAACAACTGAATACAACTCTTATCCAGAGTGGTCGAGGGACTGGCCCGATGACACCCGGCAACCGGCGCTGTAGCGCAGTGGTGCCAAATCCAGCAGGAGCAATCCTGAAAGATGAGAGGAGAGGCACTTGACAACAACGCCCTTCCCTCGAAGGGCGTTTTAAGTTTGTAAAAAATGTCCCTAAGCTAAGGTGACAGAGGAGGAACTATAACATGACCCAGACAATACGGTATGCGTCGCAAAAGGCCCGTCAGTTTACGGAATCGGTTATCCGCGAAATGTCGCGGGTGGCCGCCGCCCATGGTGCAATCAACCTCGCCCAGGGCTTCCCCGATTTTCCGGCCCCGGAGGCCATTAAACAAGCGGCGGTCGACGCCGTCATGGCCAACCATAACCAATATGCGATCACCTGGGGGACTAAAGATTTACGGGAGTCCATCGCCTGGAAACTCGCCCGGGACTATGACATCCAGCTAGACCCCGAACGCCAGATTACGGTCTGCTGCGGCTCGACCGAAGGTATGATCGCCGCCCTTATGGCCACCGTGAATCCTGGCGACGAAGTCATAGTGTTCGAACCTTTCTACGAAAATTACGGCGCCGATGCCATTCTTTGCGGCGCCACACCGCGCTATGTCAGCCTGCACGCGCCCGATTTCCACCTCGATTTCGCCGAACTGGATGCAGCCTTCAATGACCGCACCAGGGCCATCATCATCAACACGCCTCACAACCCCTCCGGCAAGGTTTTTTCGCTGGCCGAGCTTACCCATATCGCCGAGCTGTGCGCCAAATACGACGTACTGGCCTTTACCGACGAAATATACGAACATATAATCTACGACGGAGTTGAACACGTTCCCCTGTGGAAACTGCCGGGAATGGCCGAACGAACGCTGATCGTCAATAGTATCTCCAAAACCTACAGCGTCACCGGCTGGCGGATTGGTTACGTTGTTGCGTCGCCGGAAATATCCGCCTCGGTCCGCAAAGTTCATGATTTTCTCACCGTCGGTGCGGCCGCGCCCCTCCAGGTAGCCGCCGCCAAGGCCATGCGTTTTCCCATGGAGTATTACAACGATCTGGCTTCGTTCTATCGCGAACGGCGCGACTTCCTTTACGGCGCGCTCACCGCAGCCGGCTTCGAATGCTTCAAGCCGGCCGGTGCCTACTATATCATGGCCGATATAAGGCCGCTCGGCGGCGAAAATGACATCGATTTCGCCATGCATCTTACCAAAGACATCGGCGTGGCCGTTGTCCCCGGCTCGAGTTTCTACTGTGCCGACAGCCCCATCGGCCAGAAGCTTATCAGGTTCTGCTTCTGCAAAGAAATGTCGACACTGGAGGCAGCTGCAGAAAGACTGGCGAAGCTCCAACGCTAAGCCTGCTGTAAATCCGCCATAACTCCATACAACTCTTATCCAGAGAGGGGAAAATGAAATGCCACTGCCTGATAACCTGCGTTTCGCAACATTAGCCGTCCACGGCGGCCAGGACGCCGACCCGGCCACCGGCTCGCGGGCCGTTCCTATTTACCAGACCACATCTTACGTATTCCGCGACGCCGATCACGCCGCCGATCTCTTTGCCCTCAAGGAGGCAGGCAATATATATACCAGGATCATGAACCCGACCAGCGACGTCCTCGAGAAAAGGATCGCCATCCTCGAAGGCGGTGTCGGCGCGCTGGCCTTTGCCTCCGGTCACGCCGCGATCAGCGCCGCCATATTCAACATCGCCCAGGCCGGCGATGAAATTGTCAGCTCGTCCAGCCTGTACGGCGGCACCTACAACATGTTCGCCTACACATTGCCGCGGCTGGGCATAAAGGTAAACTTTGTCGATGCCCGCAACCCGGATAACTTCCAAAAGGCGATCACGCCCAAAACCAAGGCTTTGTATGCCGAAACCATCGGCAACCCGCGAATCGACGTTCTCGACATCGAAAAGACGGCCGCCATTGCCCATAAAAACGGCATTCCCCTCATAATCGACAGCACCTTCGCCACGCCATACCTCTGCCGGCCAATCGACTTCGGCGCCGACGTTGTCATCCACTCGGCGACCAAGTTTATCGGCGGCCACGGCACCTCGATGGGCGGCCTGGTGGTCGACAGCGGCAAGTTCGACTGGAGCGGCG
>JAEZLU010000289.1 GCA_023415075.1 Bacillota bacterium | reverse complement strand
ACGACGATGAAGGCGCCCATGCCCACGCTGGCGGCAACCATCAGGAAGATGCCGAGAGCCACCAGGGCGATGGAGTAGACTATTTCAAAGTAGCGGGCCCAACGTTTGAGGCGTATGAGGCCTGCGGCAGGCAGGCCGTACATCAGGGTGGGCACAAGGTAGTTCAGGCCTTCGACGCTGCCGATATTGTTGACAAAGGCTACCAGATTGGTAAACGCCATCAGCGACAAAAAAATAATGATCGCGATCAGGCCACCGGTGAGTTTAGGGTGGAAAAGCGACCACCAGAAGGGGCGGTATTGCATATCGACCACAGCCTTTCCATTTTACCGTTTTTATCATTATACATAATTTTGCGGCCTGAGGGAATAACTTATAGAGCATAACTGAGAAGAGGGAGGACCGCTATGGAGAGTACGCGACCATACCTGCAGGCGGCGCTTTTATGTGAGGGCGTGACCACCGATGCCGAGGGCCGCCACGACATTCACCGCGAATTCAGCCAGTATACCATGGGCTATTCGCAGCCCTTCACTGTTTTGACCATTTGGCGGGGCGACGATAGCCGTCCGGGAAATCATTACCAGGAAACGACCGAAATAATCGCCCCCGACGGCCGGGTTGTGGCCAGCGGCGAAAATGGACCCTTCAGCCTGACCGATAGTTCCTATCGCCAGGTCAACAGTCTGCTACTGGAAAACGTCGACTTTACCCGCGAGGGCGTCTATGAACTGAAAGTCACGCTGGCGGATGACGGCGGCCGGCTGGTCGAGGCGGCTTCTTACCCGATAACGGTGGTATGATTACCACCGTTATCCTTTTGACGGTAGGATTTTGGGGTTGCGCGGCGAAGAACTTTCAGGGTATAGTAGTACAGGTACCGCGGACAGGCTCCGCGAAATTCAGGAGGCAGAAAGATATGCGGCGTTATTTACCGCTGCTCGTAATATCCTTCTTGATTGTCGCCGTGGTGCTGGCCGGGACCTTCCTGGCCAGTTACGCCGGCAGGCAGGATCCGGCCGTTCTCCGCAGCATCGTCGTTTATACGACCCTGCCGGTGGAGCAGGCGGCGTTGCTGGCCCAGGAGTTTGAAAAGACCGCCGGGGTAAGGGTCAACATCGTCCCTTTGGCGCCGGCCGACCTTTTGACCCGGGCCAGGCTGGATGCCGGCTCCCTCAGGGCCGACGTGATGCTGGCTTCGGTCGACACGCTGGAGTTGGCCAAAAAGGGCAAGCTGCTTAGTCCCTTCGCCTCCGAGCAGACCGACATCATACCCGGCCGCTTCAGTGATGCCGACGACTACTGGACAGGCGTCTGGTACGACCCGGTGGTTTTCGCCGCCAACAAGGACTATCTGAAGAAGCTACCGGCGCCGCCGGCCAGTTGGGCTGAGCTTGCGACCATCCCTGGCTGCCGGCTGGTGATGACCGACTTTCTGGCAGCCGAGGCGGCGGCCAATCTCTTATACTCAATGGCCGCCGCCGGCGGCGAGGAACCGACGTTAACCTATCTGGCCAAGCTTCATCCGCAAATTGTTCAATACGCCAAATTCCTGGCCACGCCGGTGCGGATGGTGGGCCTGGGCGAGGCCGATATCGCCGTGGCCGTCCGCAGCGAGACTCTTCGCTACGTCCGCGACGGCTTTCCCGTGCAGGCGATATCGCCAACCGACGGCACGGCTGTTTTCCTCACCGGCGCCGCCCTGACGGCCGGCGCGCCCCATGCCGACGACGCCAGGAAGTTTATCGACTGGCTGCTCCAGAACCAGGCTCAGGAGGTTCTATATACCAACAAGTATTATCTGGTGCCGACTAATCCGGAGGCCAGGCTGGCCAAAGAATATGAAGGCAAAAACCTGAAAATATTCGATATTAAAACCGCGATGACGCCCGAACAGAAAGCCAAGCTGCTGGACAAGTGGGTTCAGACGGTGCGGTTGGCTTCCCATTAGGGCCGGAGAGGAAGAGTTATGCTGAAAGCCGGATTCATCAGCCTCGGCTGTGCCAAAAACCTTGTCGATACCGAGGTCATGCTCGGGCTGATGGCCGACCGTCAGATCGCCATCACCGACGACCCCCGCGAAGCCGATATTTTGATTGTCAATACCTGCAGTTTTATCGACGCCGCCAAGGAAGAGTCGATCGCCACCATCCTCCAGACGGCCGAGTACAAACGGGAGGGCCGCTGCCGCGGCCTGATCGTCGCCGGCTGCCTCGGCCAGCGCTACCGTCAGGAGCTGCTGGATGAACTGCCGGAGGTAGACGCCGTCATCGGCACCGGTTCCTGGCACCGCATCCTCGAAGTCATCGATGCCGTCCTCGCCGGCAAGCGGCTGGTGTTGACCGACGAGCCTGAGGCTATTTACGGCGATACCACGCCGCGCCTTTTGACCACGCCGGTGTATTCAAGCTATGTAAAGGTCGCCGACGGCTGCAGCAATCACTGTTCCTACTGCGTGATTCCCCTGGTGAGGGGCAAGTTCCGCAGCCGGCCGGTCGAATCGGTGGTGGCCGAAGTCAGGCGGCTGGTCGCCCAGGGGGCCAAGGAAATAAATCTGATCGCCCAGGATACGACAAGCTATGGCCGCGACCTGTACGGCTCGCCGCGGCTTGCCGACCTGCTGCGGCAGCTTGTCAAGATCGACGGCCTTGTTTGGATACGGCTGCTGTATTGTTACCCCCGCTATCTGACCGACGAGGTTATCGGCCTGATCGCCAGCGAACCGAAGATCTGCAAATACATCGACCTGCCCCTGCAGCACGCCGACGATGCCATCCTGCGGGCCATGCACCGGACCGACAGCCGGGCCGACATTGAGCGCCTGCTGGCCAAGATCAGGGCGACCATCCCCGGGGTAGCCATCCGTACGACTTTCATCGTCGGTTTTCCCGGCGAAACCGCGGAGCAGTTCGCCAGCCTGCGGGAATTTACGGTCAGCCAACGTTTCGACCATGTGGGCGTCTTCGTGTATTCGCGCGAGGACGATACGGTGGCCGGCCGCCTGCCCGAGCAGGTGGACGACGAGGTCAAGCAGGAGCGTTACCATGAACTGATGGCCCAGCAGGCCAAGATTTCCGAGGAGCGGAATACCGCCCTGGAGGGCGCCGAGCTGACCGTCCTGGTGGAAAGGGTGGAGGAGGACGAGCGGGGCTTGGTGGCCTGCGGGCGTTCGTACCGCGAGGCGCCCGACGTCGACGGGCGGGTGTATGTGGAAAACGCCGCCGCCGTCCGGCCGGGCGATATGCTCAGGGTGAAAGTGCTGCAAGGCTTCGCTTACGATGTGGTGGCCGAGCCGGCAAAATAGTGGTGCAACCTGCACTGCTATTTTCTTTTCCCGGTTGCCCTCGGCGGCGGAATTTGGTAAAATAGACCGCGAACTAGTCAAGGGGTGAGGAGAAATGATTGTCGAGATCGTAAGCACCGGAACTGAACTGCTGCTGGGACAGATAGTTAACACCAACGCGCCGTATCTGGCGCGCCGGTTGAACGAGCTTGGTTTCGACGTCCTATTCCAGTCGACGGTTGGCGACAACCGGGTGCGGATGACCCAGGTGCTGACGACTGCGCTGGCGCGGGCCGATATTGTCATCACCACCGGCGGTCTGGGTCCCACTCAGGGTGATATAACCAAAGAGGTGGCAGCCGAGCTGCTGGGCCGCAAGCTCGCGCTCCACGAACCCAGCCTGGAAGCAATCAAAGCTTTTTTTGCCGCCCGCAAGCTGACGATGACCGAAAACAACGTCCGCCAGGCGATGATCCCCGAGGGGGCAATCGTCCTGGCCAACGCCCGCGGCACCGCCCCCGGCGTTATCGTGCCGGCCGGCGACAAAACGGTTATCCACCTGCCCGGACCGCCGTTCGAAATGGAAGGGATGTTCGAGAGCTCGGCGGCGCCTTATCTGAGCGAACGCTTCGGCCGCCAGGGGATAATCCTCTCGCGGGTGTTGCGGACCTTTGGTCTGGGCGAGTCGCTGATGGAGGAGCGGATCAAGGATTATATCAAAGTCCAGGGCAACCCGACCATCGCCCTTCTGGCCAGGAATTTCGAGATCCATGTCCGGCTGACGGCCAAGGCGGATACCGCCGCCGCAGCTGGGGCCCTTATCGACGCGCTCGAAGGCAGGCTGCGCGAACGCATCGGCGAATATGTTTTCGGCTATGACGACGATACGCTGGAAGCCGTCGTCGGCCGCCAGCTTACTGATAAAAAGCTGACACTGGCCCTGGCCGAATCGTGCACCGGCGGCCTTGTGACCAGCCGGCTGACCGATGTTGCCGGCAGCTCCGCATATCTCGCCGGCTCGGTGGTATGCTACAGTAATGATATCAAAGTCGCCGCCGTCGGCGTACCGGCAGCCACGCTGGCCGACCACGGGGCGGTAAGCCGCGAGACGGCCGAGGCTATGGCCGCAGGCATCCGCCAGGCCTTTAAGACCGACCTGGGCGTTGGCATTACCGGCATAGCCGGCCCCGGAGGGGCGGTGCCCGGCAAGCCTGTCGGCCTGGTGTACATCGCCGTGGCCGGTCCGGCCGGCGTCGTCTGCCATGAGCACAACTTCACTGGCCAGCGCACCGGCATCAAAAGCCGGTCGGCGCTGACCGCCGTAAATCATCTCCGCAACTATATTTGCAATCTATTATAGGAGGCAGTTTCTTGATTAAATCTTCTACTGAAACCGGTTTCTTCGGCAATCTTAAGCTAAGTAAAAAACTCCTCGCCGCCATTACCGAGATGGGCTTTGAGGAGCCGACCCCCATTCAGGCCAAAACCATCCCCCTGGTGCTCGAGGGCGGCGACGTCGTCGGCCAGGCCCAGACCGGCACCGGTAAGACGGCGGCCTTCGGTATCCCGATCGTCGAACATATATCCGACAGCCGCCATATTCAGGCCCTGGTGCTCACGCCGACCCGCGAACTGGCCATTCAGGTGTCCGAGGAGCTGGCCAAGATCGGCAAGTTCCGACGGGTAAAGGCGCTGCCGGTTTACGGCGGTCAGGCGATTGACCGCCAGATTCGCGCCCTCAAGTTCGGCGTCCAGGTGGTCATCGGCACCCCCGGCCGCCTGCTTGACCATATCCGCCGGGGTACGATCAAGCTGAACCATATCAGCACGCTGGTCCTCGACGAAGCCGACGAGATGCTCGACATGGGCTTCATCGACGATATCGAGACCATTCTCCGCAATGTGCCGGAGGAGCGGCAGACGCTGCTGTTCTCGGCCACCATGCCTGAACCCATCAGGCGGCTAGCGGCCCGCTACATGAAGAACCCGGTGGAGGTGACGGTCAGCAAGGAGCAGATTACCGTCCCGCTCATCGACCAGATCTACTACGAGACCCGCGACAAGCTCGACGGCCTGTGCCGCGTTCTCGAAGCCGAGGACAACAACAAGGTCATCGTCTTTTGCCGCACCAAGAAGGGCGTCGACGAATTGTCGGCGTCAATGCAGGCCCGCGGCTTCCTGGCCGACGGCCTGCACGGCGACCTGACCCAGGCCCAGCGCGACCGGGTTATGAAGAAGTTCCGCGAAAACCAGCTGGAAATCCTGGTGGCCACCGATGTGGCCGCCCGTGGCCTCGATATCGAGAATGTCACCCATGTCGTGAACTACGACATTCCCCAGGACCCTGAATCGTACGTTCACCGTATCGGCCGCACCGGCCGGGCCGGCCGCAAAGGGGTCGCCATTACCTTCATCGAGCCGCGTGAGTACCGCCAGCTCAAGCTCATCGAAAAGATGATAAAAACCCGCATCGTCAGGGGCCAGCTGCCGTCGGCGGCCGACCTGCTGGACCGCCAGAAGGAAGTTGTCAAGAACCGCCTGGTGTATCTTATCGAGCAGGGCAACTTCACCGATTATCACCCGATCGTCGCCGATCTGGCGGCCGACTACGATACGCAGGATATCGCCGCCGCCACCCTCAAGCTTCTCCTGGAAGGCTTCCGCGACAAGAATGAGGACAAGCCGACCTTCGGCAACACCGGCGCCGAAAAAGGGATGGTCCGCCTGTTCGTCAACATCGGCCGGGCTCAGAATATCCGGCCGGAGGATATTGTCCGTACCTTTGCCGAGGAGGCCGACATTACCGGCAACCTCATCGGCGCCATAAACATCTACGACAAGTTCTCGTTCGTGGAGGTTCCGGCCGACGTGGCCGAGCGGGTTATCGCCGCCATGCACAAAAACATGATCAAGGGTTACCGGATAAACGTGGAACCCGCCAAGGGAAGATAAAAAAGGGAGGGCTTTTGCCCTCCCTTTTGTTTTGCCTTACAGTTCTTTTTTGTCGAGGCCGTACTTCTTGGTGAACCGCTCCAGCCGGCCGGTGGTGTCGACAATCTTCTGGACCCCGGTGAAGAAGGGGTGGCAGTTGGAGCAGACGTCAACCTTGAGGGCTTTTTTGGTCGAGCCGGTTTCAAAGGTGCTGCCGCAGGCGCAGGTTATAGTCGCCTGATAAAACTGGGGATGGATTTTTTCCTTCAAGAGCAGGTCCTCCTCAGTAGAAATTTTAATAGCTGGAATATTCAACGAATTTGTTCTGTTTCCTGCCCTTGGGCGGCAGATTTCACAAATTTTGTCATTATCGCCGACCGTCTTGAACAAATTCCGTTGACACACGAACAAGTGTTTGGTAAAATAAGGACAGAATATACGGGGGAGGACTATCATGGATAAGATGAAGGCCCTGGAACATACCCTGCGCCAGATCGAGAAGGACCAT
>JAEZLU010000283.1 GCA_023415075.1 Bacillota bacterium | reverse complement strand
CGCCAAGCTGGCCGAGCTGACCGGCGGTATGCGCCACCAGGGCATTGTGGCGATGGTGGCCCCGGTGGCCTACGCCGAGGTCGAGGATATCCTGGCCAAAGCCCAGGCTCTGGGCGAACCGCCGTTTATCGTGCTGCTCGACGAACTCGAGGACCCCCATAACCTTGGCGCCATCCTCCGCACCGCCGACGCCGCCGGCGTCCACGGGGTGTTGATCCCCAAGCGGCGTAGCGCCCCCCTGTCGGCCACGGTGGCCAAGACCTCGGCCGGAGCGGTCGAGTATGTGCCGGTGGCCAGGGTAGGCAATGTCGTCCAGGCCATCGAGGGCCTCAAAAAAGCCGGTCTGTGGGTGGTGGGCGCCGACATGGACGGCGATAAGCCATATTATCAGGCCGACCTTGCCGGGCCGCTGCTGGTGGTGATCGGCGGCGAAGGCCGGGGCCTCAGCCGGCTGGCCAAAGAAGCCTGCGACTTTCTTGTCCGCATCCCTATGCGGGGCCGGATAACTTCCCTCAATGCCTCGGTTGCCTGTTCGCTTGTGCTGTATGAAGTATTCCGCCAAAGGGAGTCCAAGAGCAAGTGACAAAAAAGACCTTCTTCGCAGCAGCTGCAATCTTTGCCATCCTCACCAGCACGGCCGTTGGTTTCACGCGGCCCCTCTTGGCGTCGGCCGTCTATCCGGGAGTGACGCTGGAGGGGGTGGAGGTAGGGGGCCGCAGCCGCGAAGAAGTCAGGCAGCTGCTCGAGCTTTGGCGGCAGGAGTACCGGGGCCGTCAGGTTCTTGTTTATTACGGCGATATAACCTTCCGCCTGGCGGCGGGCGACATCGACTACGACATCGACGCCGAAGCGACCGCCGAGGAGGCCTACACCTACGGCCGCCGCGGCTCCTGGTGGGACCGCCTGAAAAATATCCGCGCCGCCGGCCAGGACGGCTGCCGCATCCCGGTCCGGGTTCACTACAACGAGAGCAAGCTGGCCACCATCCTTGCCGGCTGGCGGGAGGCCATTGAACGGCCGCCACGCAACGCTGCCTTTAGTCTGGCCGAGGGCGGCATAGTTCCCCAGGAGCAGGGCCGCCGGCTGGAAGTTGACGCCCTCCGGCCGCTTATCCTGGCCTCCCTGGCCAGGGGTGACGGCGCCAACCTGGCCTTGCCGGTGACGCCGCTGTACCCCGAGGTGACGGTGGCCGACCTGCGCCAGACAGGGATCCGCGAAATCTGGACGACCTTCGCCACTATCTTTGACCCGGCCGACGCCAACCGCTCAGCCAACATCCGCCTGGCGGCCCGCAAGGTCAATGGCCATATCGTTTACCCCGGGCAGGTTTTTTCCTTCAATCAGGTGGTCGGCCCGCGCGACCTCGGCCACGGCTTCAAGGAGGCGTTGGAAATCGTCGACGGCGAGTTCGTGCCGGGCATCGGTGGCGGCATCTGCCAGCTGTCTTCCACCCTCTACAACGCCGTGCTGCTGGCTAACCTGCAGATAGTCGAACGGACCAGCCACTCCAGGCCGCTGGGTTACGTCGGCCTGGGCCGCGATGCCACTGTTGTCTACGATGCCCTCGACTTCAAATTCGCCAATGACAGCGACGGCCCGCTCATGATCCTGGCCGAGACCGGCAAAAACAAGCTGACGGTGGGCATAGTCGGTCAGCAGCCATTGGCGGTGGCGGTGGAAATACAGTCGGCCGACCGGCGGGTAATCCCGCCAGCCGTTGTCAAGAAACAGGATTCCGAGCTCTACCTGGGGGAGACCAAACTCGACAGGCAGGGAAAGCCGGGCTATGAAATAACGACAATCAGGGTAGTTTACGGCGGCGGCCGGGAAGTGAAACGGGAAACACTGGCCAAAGACCGCTACCTGCCGGAAAATACCGTTGTCAAAGTGGGCACGCGGCTGCCGCCGTCGGACAAAGCGGCCGGGCAGCCGGCGAAAAAATAGATCGCCCGGGGAGGAGAAAACAATTGGCCGACTTTCTGTTGGTTGACGGCTACAATGTCGTCGGCGCCTGGCCTGAGCTGGTGGCGCTCAAAGAAAAAAGCCTGGAGCATGCCCGTGAAAAATTAGCGGACATTCTTGCCGGCTATGGTGCATATAAAGATTATAAGGTTGTCATTGTATTTGACGCCAACAAGGTGGCCGGCGGTGGTCCGCGAACCGAAACGACCGCCGGCGGCCTGGAAATAGTCTACTCCCAGGAAGGGGAAACCGCCGACAGCTATATCGAGCGTCAGGCTTACCAGCTTGTGCGGGCCGGCCATAACGTCTATGTGGTGACTTCCGACTGGGCCCAGCAGCTCACCGTGCTGGGGGCCGGCGCCTGGCGGATCCCGGCACGCGAGCTTTTGGCCGATGTACTGGCTGCCGCCAAGGCCATCCGTGACGGCTATGTCGAAGCTGATTGGCAACGACGCCGGCAGGAGGTCGGCGGCCGCCTGGCACCGGACATCGCCAGGCGGCTGGATGCCTTGCGCCGCGGGCGTTGAGGGCTTGCCGCCCCCAAGAATAGCTTGACTAAGTGGCAGGCCTGGGTTATAATTTGACGTGAAAGTAGAGTGTACAATCGAGCGGGGCACTAAGAGACTTAGTGCATTTTCTTTTTCCGGCTGGCAAACTGAAGAGTGGGGGCGATGTGATGCGGGCCAATGCCCAACGCGATCTGTACAGTTGTTTCGAAAATCTGACAGACGAAGAAATTGTAATTGACGCAAAAGACAACGACAACACGGTCGCCCTGGAGTATTTGATCAACAAATACCGCAACTTCGTTCGCGCCAAGGCCAGATCGTATTTCCTCATCGGCGCTGACCGGGAAGATATAATCCAAGAAGGCATGATCGGCCTCTACAAAGCTATCCGCGACTTTCGCAATGATAAGCTTTCTTCCTTCAGGGCTTTTGCCGAACTGTGCGTTACCCGCCAGATCATTACGGCCATCAAGACGGCCACCAGGCAGAAGCATATTCCCCTGAACTCGTACGTGTCCCTCAACAAGCCGATCTATGACGAGGACTCCGACCGGACGCTGCTTGACGTATTGTCCGGCTCGAAGATTTCCGACCCGGAGGAACTGGTCATCAGCCGTGAGGAATTCGTCGACATTGAGGAAAAGATGGGCGAGATACTCAGCGACCTCGAATGGAAAGTGCTGATGTCTTATCTTGACGGCAAATCCTATCAGGAGATTGCCGTTGAACTCGACCGTCACGTAAAGTCGATCGACAACGCTCTCCAGCGGGTCAAACGGAAGCTTGAACGTTATCTTGACAACCGCGGCGAGGACAGCGACGTCGGCGGCGTTTATAAAGGCCTGGCCAATCTCAACAAGGATATGGCCGGCGACATTGACGAATTCGGCGAGGCTTTGGACGACTGACGAAGAAAAACGACACCACCCGGGTGTCGTTTTTTGGTGCGCTCGAGGGTCTGGCCGCTTGTTCAGTCTTCCTTGGCCGAGCAGCCGTCATCCTTTTTCTGGCCGTAGCTAGTGATATAGTCGCGCAGGTTTTCGACCTGGCCGGAATAGTTAGCCCAGAAATCGTCGCCGCTGACAACGATCCAGTCGTCGCCCGGCCGGATGGCGGTCGCCGGGTCATCATCGACGCTGAACTGTTTGATGGCCAGGACGGGAGCGTCCTTGTAGGTTATGATAAAACCCTTGGCCGCCAGCATGTTAATGATATAGTCATAGGGACTGTCGTCCCCCTGCCAGAAGCATTTGCCGCACATGCAGGCGCCATTTTTGTAGTAGACGTCGCGAACGGCCCGGCCGCAGCCGCAGTTAAATTTTTTCACAGTCGTCGCTCCCTTCCGGAAATATCAAGGTCAAGTCCCATTATACCACAGCCGCCGGCAGAAAAAGTATTTATACCTATAGGAGAATGTTATTCCGCTCGCCGGGGCAGGTTATGCTAGCAGGAGGCAGAACATGGAATTCATTGTCAAGACGCCGCTGGGCAATCCAACCGACATCGTCAAACAGACGACCGAGATTATCGCCCGCCAGCGGGTGGGTACCCGCCTGGAGTTCACCAGCCGCCACGACTTAACGGTGGAGTTCGCCGACGGCGCCGTAATGGTTGACGATATCGACCAGATTATCTATATTGTGCCCGCTGAATTCTTTTGCTACCGGGGCGATGAGTATGTCCTGAAATTTATTCTCGAATGCCAGAGCCTGGTTATCGACCATCGACCGCTGGCAGGTAATGTCAACGACCGGGCTATCATAACGGCCGGCCGGTAGTTTTCGTGGTTCACGGTAGGGATTTTGTAAAGACCTGACGAAATATGATACACCATAACTTAAAGCAGAGGGGGACCTTCCATGGCAGTAGTCGTACAAATGGTCGTCGATTACGTTCAGGAACTGAAGGGGACTGGCGAGAAGCTTGTGCTGCTCGTCGGCAAACCGGGCAGCGGCAAGAGCAAAGTTATGCGCGAACTGGCTACCAACCGGGGCTGGCGATACCTTGATTGCCGGCAGCTCTTGACCGACGAACTGCTTGAACTTGTACCGAAGGTCAGGCCGCAGGAGGCGCCCCGCATCATTGACAAGCTGCTCGAGGCCGAAAAGGCTGAGGTCATCCTGCTCGACAGCGTCCAGATTCTGTTCACGCCGATGCTGCATCTGGAGCCGCTGGCGCTGTTAAAACAGCTCAGCCGCAAGCATACGATTGTCGCCGCCTGGCCGGGGTCGTTCGAGGGCGGCCAACTGGCCTATGTGGAGGCCGGGATGGCCAAGCCGCTCATCTTCCCGGCCGGCGACCTCAAGGTTATCGAGCTGTCCGGCAGCAGCGGCTGCTGATTATTTTTCCCGTTTTTTTCTCTGGAAAAACAGTGATTTGTCTGCATTATTACCAGCAAAAATCAGTTATTTTTTCACGCCGCTCTGTAGCAAACAGGCCGGCGTATTTTTTTAAAAAAATATGGAAAATTATTTTCTGGCAAGCAGGGATTATTTGACCAATGGAGAATAAAATAAATATCAAATAATAATTATTATCAATTAGGAGGATGGAAGATATGTTAGCTAAAGTTGGTCAACAGGCCCCCGATTTCGCCATGCCGACAACCAAGAACATGGAGACGCTCGAAAGTATCGCCTCGCTGGGCGATTACCGCGGCAAGTGGCTGGTCCTGTTTTTCTACCCGCTTGATTTCACTTTTGTCTGCCCGACCGAGATCCGCGGTTTCAACAGCCGCCT
>JAEZLU010000026.1 GCA_023415075.1 Bacillota bacterium | reverse complement strand
CGTCCTTGGCTTACTACGGAATAATGAGTGACGACGGCAAACAATATCATCCGGTCAAACCACTGCCGCGCGGCTTTCAGAAAGACAACCTGCCGGTAGTTGTCGAAGCCAGGCTGCGGCCCGATCTTGTGGCGGCCCGCATGTACGGCGCAGCTATCGAGATAACGCAGATATACAAGGCCGAACTCTATGTCAGCCCTGAGGAACAGGAAGCTATCCGCATGCTGCTTGTCCGCCTGGACGCTTTCAATCGCCACGATTTGCTCAAGCTGCGGGAAATCGATCAGGTTGCCCGCGGCCTTACCCAGGAGCAATTCGACTCCTGGCGGGCCGGCTGGGGCAACTACACCCTTCACTATGTCGAAGCCGCCGTTCCTGACGGCCTGAGGCCCGGCGAGAATGTCATCGTCGGTTACTGTCTGTACAGCCGCCAACGGGTGGACAGCATGGCCATATCCGGCAACAGCCAGCAGACCGTCATGAATTTTACCCTGCGAAAAAAGGACGGCGCCTGGGTATTTACCGAAACCAGCACCTTCAAGCCGGACGACCCGGCTCAAGGTATCGACTCCCTGGTGGCCGAACTGCAGGAAAAGGCCAAGCAGCGCTACGGCACAACCAACCTGGCTGAGTGGAAAAAATAATCATCACCCGGAAGGAAAATCATCTATGGCAACCGACCTCGGTTTAGCGGCCCTCAACCTGCCGGCGGACTGCGATTTCGTGGCCCTCGATTTTGAAACAGTCAATCGCGAATGGGACAGCGCCTGTGCCCTGGGGCTGGCCTTCGTGGCCGGCGGCGAAGTCGTCGCCAATCCCTCCTGGCTTATCAGGCCACCCCAACTGTATTTCGACCCCGGGTTCATTAAGATCCACGGCATTACCGCCGTCGATGTGGCCGACAAGCCCGACTTCGCCGAACTGTGGTCCGCTATCAGGCAACACCTCGAAGGCCGGATCATCATCGCCCACAATGCCGAGTTCGATATCAGCGTACTCAAGCATACCCTTGACCGCTATCACCTGCCCCGACCCACCCTGGATTTTGCTTGCAGCAAGATTATTGCCCAGCGCACCTGGCCGACCCTTAAAAAATATGGTCTGGCCGCCCTGGCCGAAAATCACGGTATCATCTTCCGCCACCATGACGCCGGCGAGGACGCCAACGTATGCGCCCAGGTGGCCCTCAGAGCCTGTCTGGCCAAAGGTGCCGGCGGCATCGTTCCGCTGCATGCGGCTCTCAACCTCGCCTGGGGCCGCCTCCATCCCGGCGGCCATATGCCGGTGACGATGAAAGGCTTAGTGACGCTGCCGGCCTTCGGCCCTTGGAGTGAACGCATCCACCGGCAAGCCGAGCAGCTCAAACGCCAGGAGCGGGCCAGGCAAATCGACGATGTTACGCTGGATCCCGGGGGCGCAACTGCTGTCATCAACGGCTACGCCGTCAGTTTGGCCGAATGCGCCTGCGCCGATTTTCGAGGCCGCAAGCTGCCGTGCAAGCACATCTACCGGCTGTACACCGCCCTTCATGAGTAAAGCAATAAGGCTTCCCGGCAATCCGGGAAGCCTTATTGCTTTTAATAAACAGGCAAAATTTATTATTGTTTTACCATGCAATCAATTGCCTCTTTGCCAAAATCCTTCTCGCCGCCGCGGGCCAGCGAATAAGCTTCGTCGATGAACAGAATGCCGCCATAGGCCTTTTTCAGCTGCTCCCTGGTTTTCTGGGCGGTGTGACCGATGAATTCGCCCACAAGGTCGGCCCGCTCGACTTCGATTAGGTGGCCGCGGCTGAGCACCCCCATCTCCCGGAATACCTTGCCCAGGATGCGGGCAACCGTTGTCTTGCCGGTACCCGGATTGCCTTTGAAAACCATGTGCAGTACCAGCGGCTCGGTAATCAACCGCTCTCGCTGGCGCCACTTCTGGATCTCGATAAAGGCGTATATTTCGCGGACCAGCTTTTTGACTTCGGCCAGGCCGATCAGGTTATCCAGTTCATGGAGAATATCTTCGACCCGCAGTTTGGCGTTGCCCGGGTCGGTTCGCGCCGGCGGCTGCGGCACCGCAGGCGCATCCATTTCCCGCAGCAGTCTGCAGGCTTCCACCGGTGGCAGCTCTCCTTTTTTCACCGCGTCAAGCACATCCTGAGGCCAAATGTAGGCCATCCTTATCCCTCCGCAGCCTATCGGTGATAATCATTATATGCCGCCGGCGGCGCTGCTGTGCCGGCGCTGCTGAGCGACATTACGGCCTACCGTCGGCATGCGTGGCTCGAAAAAAGACCCCGGGCATATTTGCTGAGCCCGGGGTCTTTTTTATTTCTCTGCCTTCGGTTCTTCCCGGTGGAGATTGGAAGCTAACGGCCGGAAGGGTGTGATGGTAGAAATGGCGTGTTTATAAACCAACTGCTGCTTTCCCTCGTTTTCCATGATAACCGTAAAGTTATCAAAGCCTTTAACCGACCCGCGAAGCTGGAAGCCGTTCACTAGATAAATTATCACAGGCACGTTTTCTTTGCGGACTTGGTTAAGAAAACTGTCTTGCAGGTTGATTACTTTTGTTGTAGTCGTCATGAAAAAACCCCTCCGAAAAATTTTTCATCTTCTAGTCAGGATATGCACCTGTTGGAGAATATACTTCTACTCCGGCGGAAACTTTCCTGCCACCTTGCTGTAAATATATGCCAACATTTTGCCATAATCGGCGAAATCATCGCAATTGACCCAGTCGATGTAGGGCATCTTGCGGAACCAGGTCAATTGTCGCTTGGCAAAGTTTCTGGTCGCCTGCTTGACGGCGGCGGTGGCGGCCGCAAGATCGTATTTGCCCTGCAGGTAGGCGACAAATTCCTTATAACCGATGGCCTGCAGGCACTGCGCGGTTGCGGGAACGCCAGCCGCCAGCAGGCCTGCTACCTCTTCGCCCAGGCCGGCGTCCACCATGGCGTCGACGCGGGCATCGATCCGCTCATATAAGGCCGTCCGTTCCATTGTAAGTCCGATAACTAATGTTTCGTAAACTAATGTCAGGGCTTTGCTCTGGGAAACCTCCTCGCCCCCCAGTTCGTATACCTCCAGAGCCCTGATAATCCGCCGGCGGTCATTGCTATGGAGGCGGGCGGCCGTTGCCGGCACCGTCTGCGCCAGCAGGTTATGGAGGTAGGCGTTGCCGTGAAGGTCGGCCAGCGCTTCCAGCCGGCGCCGCACAGCTTCGCTGCCGGGCGCGGCGTTAAAGTCGTAGCCTTCCAGGAGGGCCTTTACGTATAGGCCGGTACCGCCGGCCAGGATGGGCAGGCGGCCACGGCTGCCGATCTCGGTGACAAGGTCGGCGGCGCGGGCCCGGAAATCGACGACGCTGAATTCTTCCCGGGGGTCCAGGATATCGATAAGGTGATGGGGTACGCCCCGGCGTTCGGCGGCATCCGGCTTGGCGGTGCCGATATCAAGGCCGCGGTAGACCTGCATCGAATCGCCGGAGATGACTTCGCCGCCGATATTTTTGGCCAGATCGATGGCCAGGCGGGTTTTGCCGACGGCCGTTGGGCCGACGATAGCCAGCAGCCTTTCCATGGTCAGCCTCCCGTTTCCAGCACGCCGTAGTGGATGCTGCTGTATTTGCCGCCGACCACCCGGCTGAAGCCCAGACGGGAAAATTCGGCGCTGCCGGCGGCTTCCTTCAGTACCACCCGCTGCCTGGCCACTCGGGTGGCTTCGCGAAGGGCGGTGGCCGTCAGCGGCCGTGGATCGGCCAATGGTCTTAGCGGCCGTAGGCTGGCACTGGCCTCGACAGGCGAGCGGAACATCGGGTCGAAGTAGACGACATCAAAGCTGTGGGCAGGCAACGCGGTCAGGTAATCGTTGTAGTCGGCGTGGAGGGCGGTCACGCGGCGCAAGGCGGCGGTCACCGGCGGCTCATCGCTGACGAAGTTGGCCAGGCCGTAGCCGGTGACGACGGCGATAACCGGCGAGGCCTCAAGGCCGACGACCCTTCCCCCCTGCCCCACCGCGTAACTGGTGACAATGGCGTCGGTAGCCAGGCCGAGGGTGCAGTCCAGCACTGCCAGGCCGGGCGTCAGGCCCATTGCGCTCGTCATATGGTCATGTTTTCCATCTATGAGATTTTTTATACGTAGCTCGGCCAGGTTGAGGTGAAAAAAATACTCGCCGGCGGCGGTATGGACCACCGGGCCATTCCTGGTGGCCACCAGGATGGTCTCGCAGCCGAATTCGTTCCTTAAGAGCGGCAGCGAGCGCTTGCGTCGCTCGGCATAAGGGGCGGACAGTTTCGCGGCCAGTTCGCGGGCGCAGGCCTCAAGGGCGGCGTCTGCTTTGGCGATGGTAGTAACCAGCAGCTTCATGGTGCTCACCGTCAGGTCCGTTTGAACATTTTTGCCAGTTGGTCGGCGGTGAATTTGATGATGGCCGGCCGGCCGTGGGGGCAGGTGTACGGCAGGGAAGTGGCGGCCAGTTCCTGCAGGAGGGCTGTTATCTGCCGCATGTTCATGCGTTCGCCGGCTTTAACGGCCGCCCGGCAGGAGGCCGTCTGCAGGCAGGCGTGGCGGAGAGCGGCGGCGGTAGGATTGGGACTGGCGTCGATGAGCGCCAGGATATCCTGGATGAAGGCGCGGGCCTCGCCTGGCGGCACATCGGCCGGCATCTCGCTGAGACGAAAAGTGGCCGGGCCGGCCGCCTCGAGCGTAAAGCCCAGCTCGTAGAAAACGGCGGTATGTTCCTCCACCAGCCGGGCCTCCCGCGGGTCGAGATCGATAAACAGCGGCACCAGCAGAGGCTGAACCGGGATGCGGCTGGTGGCCGCGCTGAGTTTTTCGTAGAGAATGCGCTCATGGGCGGCGTGTTGATCAACGATATACAGGCCGTCGGGGCCACCGGCGACAATATAGCATTCGTCCACCTGCCCCAGCGGCACCAGGCCCATGTCGGCAACTGCAGTCGCCGGCTCGGACGCTGCTCTTTCCAGCGCCGGCAGCCGTTCTTCGCGGCTGATGGCCTCGCGGGCGGCGGCAAAGGGCAGCGGCTCTTCCTGCCACTTAAGGGGAACGGCCTGGCTGCCCTGATACTCTGGCGGGCTAGTATGATAACCGGCGGCCGGCGCCGCTGGCCGCGGCCAGGGTCCGGTAACGGCTGCCGCCGCTTCCGGGGCCTGGGCGCCGGCGAGAGCGGCGTTCACCGCCCGGTAAATGGCTTTGAAAAGCCTATTTTCGTCGCTGAACTTCACTTCGCTTTTCTGCGGATGGACGTTGACATCGACTGCGGTCGCCGGCAGGGCGATCGTCAGCACCGCCAGCGGATGGCCGCTACGGGGCAGCAGCGAATGGTAAGCGTTGTCAAGGGCCTTGGCAATCAGCCGGCTGCTGACCACCCGTCCGTTGACAATAAAGGTCTGCCATTGGCGGCTGCTTTTGAGCAGCGTGGGTTTACCGACATAACCGCCGACTGCCAGCCCCTCCTCTTCGTAGCTGACCGCCAGAATCTCCTCCCTGACCTTTGGGCCGTAAAGCCCGGCCAGGGTATCGCCGAGGTTGCCGCTCCCAGGGCTGGCCAGCACCAGCCGGTCGCCGTTCGTCAGCTTGAAGGCCACCTCCGGATGCGACAGGGCCAGCTTGCCGAGGATGTCGTGAATGTGGCCGCTTTCGGTGACCGGGGCCTTGAGAAATTTACGGCGGGCCGGCGTATTGTAGAAAAGATCGGCGACCGTTACCACCGTACCTACGCCGCCGCCGGCTTCGCGCATGTCGGCGACGGTGCCGCCGTTAACCTCGACATAAGTGGCCAGCTCCTGGCCGCGGGGCCGCGAAAGCAGAGAAAAGCGGGACACCGAGGCAATGCTTGGCAGGGCCTCGCCCCTAAAGCCCAGGGAATGGACGCTGAACAGGTCGTCGGCGCTCATAATCTTGCTGGTGGCGTGGCGGAGAATGGCCATTTCGGCGTCGGCCCGGACCATGCCGACACCGTCGTCGGTCACCCGGATGAAGCTCAGGCCACCGTCGGCGATGGCCACCGATATCGATTTGCTGTAAGCGTCAAGGGCATTTTCCACCAGCTCCTTGACCACCGACGCCGGCCGCTCAACGACCTCGCCGGCGGCGATCTTGTTGGCGGTATTTTCGTCAAGGACGCGGATTACCGTATCGTTCATAGTTTACCGGCCTCCTGCTTGGCCTGGGCCTGCAGTTTGTACAAAATATTCATGGCCTCCAGCGGGGTTATTGTCATTATATCGAGGGCTAAAAGTTCTTCGGCCAGACTGGAGGTGAACAGGGACAGCGGCGCGGCGGGCGTCGCCGTAGCTGCCGCCTGACCGGCAGCCTGCTGTTGATGATGGCCTGCCTCGAGCTCGGCCAGGATTTCTTGGGCCCGCTCGATCACCTTCTTGGGCAGGCCGGCCAGTTGGGCGACATGGATGCCGTAGCTCTTGTCGGCGCCGCCGGCGACAATCCGGCGAAGGAAAACTACATCATTGCCGCGTTCCTTGACCGCCACCGAGTAGTTTTTCAGCTTGCGTGAGGTTTCCTCAAGCTCGGTCAGTTCGTGGTAGTGAGTGGCGAACAGTGTCTTGGCGTGGACCTTGTCGCGGATATACTCGATGACCGCCCGGGCAATGCTCATGCCGTCGAAGGTACTGGTGCCGCGGCCGATTTCGTCGAGAATGACGAGACTGTTGGCGGTGGCGTGACGGAGGATGGCCGCCACCTCGTTCATTTCCATCATGAAGGTGCTCTGGCCGGTCGCCAGATCGTCGCTGGCCCCCACCCGCGTGAAGATGCGGTCCACCGGTCCGATGGCCGCCTCGCGGGCCGGGATGAAGCTGCCGGCCTGGGTCATCAGCACCAGCAGGGCCACCTGGCGCATATAGGTTGACTTGCCGGCCATGTTCGGGCCGGTGATGATCATGATTTCGCCGTCGTGGTGGTTGAGGTCGGTGTCATTGGGTACGAAGAGCTCGCGTTTCAGTAGCTTCTCCACCACTGGGTGGCGGCCGTCGCGAATGACGATCTCGCGGTTCGTGCCAAGCCGGGGCCGCACATAGCCCCCGCGGACGGCGGCTTCGGCCAGTGAGGCCAGCACATCAAGCTCGGCCACCAGCCGGGCCGTTTGCTGGATCTCGCGGATTCGCGCCTTCACGTAGTCACGCGCCTGGCAGAAAAGGTGATACTCGATGGCGACGATCTTCTCCTGGGCGCCAAGAATTTTGATTTCGAACTCTTTGAGTTCAGGGGTTATGTAGCGCTCGGCATTGGCCAGCGTCTGCTTGCGGGTATAGGTCAGCGGCACGGCGGCGGTATTGGCGTTGGTTACCTCAAGATAGTAGCCGAAGACCTTGTTATAGCCCACCTTGAGTGATTTGATTCCGGTGGCCTCCCGCTCCCGCGCTTCGAGATCCTGCACGAACTGGCGGCTGTCGTGGGCAATTGCCCGCAGCTCGTCCAGCTCCAAGTCGTAACCCGGCCGGATCATGCCGCCCTCTCTTACGGCCAGCGGCGGCGCGTCGACAATGGCGTTGGCGATCAGCTCGGTGACATCGGCATGGGTCGCCAGGGCCTGGCCGCCTGCGGCCAGCAGCTTGGCGGCCGTAGGCCCCAGGCTGTCCTTGACGGCCGGCAGCACGGCCAGCGAAGCCCGCAGGGCGGTAAGGTCGCGGGCGTTGGCGGTGCCGACCTCGATGCGGGTGAGAATGCGCTCGAAATCGTATACCTCGGCAAAAAACTGCTGCATTGCCAGGCGCAGACCGCCATTGGCGACAAGCTCGCCGACTGCGTCCAGGCGGTCCTCGATGGCCGTACGGCTTACCAAGGGGCATTCCAGCCACTTTTTCAGCAAGCGGCCGCCCATCGCCGTTTTCGTAAGGTCCAGCACGGCCAGCAGGGTGTCGCGCTTACTGCCGTCGCGCATATTGGTGGTGACTTCGAGATTGCGGAGGGTGGCGGCATCGAGGGCCAGATGCTCGCCGGCGTCAAATTTGCTCAGTCGGCTGAGGTGGGAAAGGTCGCTCTTCACCGTCTGATAAAGATAATGCAGCAGCAGGGCCACCGCCGTCCGCGCGCCCTCGGCCGCCGGCAGCTCGTCGGCGGCGAAGTGGCGGCCGGGCAGTTCGCCGACCTCGGTTAGGCTGTCGGCTGCCAGACGGGTATAGGTGCAGCGGGGCAAGCGGGAGGCGGTGAATTTTTCGATTTCGCTCAGGCCGCTGATCTTACCGGCAAGGACGATTTCGGCCGGACCCAGGCGGAAAAGCTGGTCGCACAGGCCGGTAAGCCGGTGAGCGCCGCCGAATTCGGTCCACATGCATTCGGCGGTGGAAACATCGGCGGCGGCCAGATAGAGCGTCTCTTCCTCCTGATACAGCAGGGCGAGGAAATTATTGCCCTTGTCGGCCAGCAGGGCATCGGTCAGCACGGTGCCGGGGGTGATGACCCGGATTACTTCCCGGCGGACAATGCCTTTTACTTCTTTAGGATCCTCCACCTGTTCGCATATCGCCACTCTATAGCCTTTATTGATCAGACGGGCAATATAGCTCTCGGCGGCATGGTACGGGACGCCGCACATCGGCACTCGGCCGGCCTGGCCGGCATCGCGGCCGGTAAGGGTGATCTCCAGTTCGCGGGCCGCCAGCTCGGCGTCGTCGAAAAACATCTCATAAAAATCGCCCAGCCGGAAAAACAGGATGGTATCCGGGTAGCGGCGCTTGACTTCGCGATATTGTTCCATCATCGGCGTATAGCTGACAGACATGCGGCTTTCTCCTCCGGCCCGCAGGCAGTTTAGTTACGGCAGACGGCCTTTCAAAATCCAGGTCTGGGCGGTGGCTATTTCCAGCTCGACAAGGTCGCCCACCGCCTCCTGGCCGCTCTTTTCCCAGATGACGATCTTGTTGGTGCGGGTTCTTCCCATAAATTTATTCGCGTCGTTCTTGCTATCCCCTTCCACCAGCACCTGCTGGCGGCTGCCGACAAGCTTCTCGTTGATGGCCAGGCTGATGTCATTCTGGGCCGCCATCAGCCGCTGGAGACGCTCCTTCTTGACCGGGGCCGGCACCTGGTCGGCCATGGTGGCGGCCGGCGTGCCCGAGCGCGGCGAGTACAGGAAAGTGAAGGCGGCATCGAAGCCGACCGACTGGACGAAAGCCAGCGTCTCGGCGAACATCGCCTCGGTTTCACCGGGAAAACCGACGATAATATCGGTGGTCAGGCTGGCGCCGGGGACGGCCTGGCGGATTTCGGCCACCAGCCGGCGGTAATCGGCGGTGGTGTAGCCCCGGTTCATCCGGGCGAGGATAGCGTCGCAGCCGGCCTGAATCGGCAGATGGAAGTGCTCGCAGACCCGCCGGCTGTTTTTTATGACGCCGATGGCTTTGGTGTTCATATCGCGAGGATGGGAGGTCATATAACGAATGCGCTCGATGGTCGGCACGGCGTCGACCGCCTGCAGGAGATCGGCGAAATCGGCCTCGCCTGGACTGTCCTTGCCATAGGAATTGACGTTCTGACCCAGGAGGGTGATCTCCTTGAAGCCCTCCCGTCCCAGGCCGTCGATCTCGGTCACGATATCGGCCAGCGGCCGGCTGCGCTCGCGGCCGCGGACATAGGGAACGATGCAGTAGGTGCAGAAATTGTTGCAGCCGTACATTATCGGCACCCAGGCCGAAATGCTGTTCTTGCGCACGGTCGGCACCTCGGGCGCCAGCCGCTCGGCCTGGTCCCACACCGCCATTACCCGGCCGCGGGCCGCGGAAATTTCGCCGATAATATTGCCCAGTTCGTGGATATTGTGGGTGCCGAGGACGAGGTCGATGTGAGGGGCCTTTTTGAACAGCTTGTCCCGGTCTTTCTGGGCCAGGCAGCCGGTCACGCCGATTATCAGATTGGGGTCGGCGGCCTTCAGGCGCTTGAGCTCGCCGATCTTGCCGAAAATCTTCTTCTCGGCGCTTTCCCGCACGCAGCAGGTGTTGAGCAAAATAACGGCGGCTTCTTCGAGGCCGGAGGCCTCGCTGTAACCCAGGGCCCGCAGCTGGCCGGCCAGGCGCTCGCTGTCATTCTCGTTCATCTGGCACCCGTATGTTATAGTGAGATACTTTTTTCCTTTACCTATTAGCTCTTTTTCTTCAGCCAATTTTCCATCACTCCTGGGGCTATTATATCCTAAATATGGACTGAAAAGCAAAAGCCCCCTACCGTAACGGACGGGGGCGTACAAAGCCCCCGACTCAATGGCCGGAAATGGTACGGCCACAGCCCTAAATATTCCACCTACTGCCTCGTCGCAGTATGATAAAATGGTTTTGTGGAGTTGCCCAGCCGGGCAGCTCTTGCTTCTTTATTCTCGCAGAATGGCAGGAGGTGGAGTCATGCGTAGTGTCTGGAAGGGCATGCTGTCTTTTGGCCTCGTTAATGTTCCCGTCGAACTCGTGCCGGCCACCAAGAAGAAGTCCGTCAACTTTAACCAGCTAAGGAAAAGCGATTTTTCGCGCATTAAATATAAAAAGGTCGCCGGTGACGACGAGGAAGTGTCTACCGATCAGATTATCCGGGGGTACGAAACCTCTCCAGGGCATTATGTCGTGATCGATGACAACGAACTTAACAACATCGCGCCGGCCGCCAGCAGGATCGTGGAGATAAGCGATTTCGTCAAAGCGGAAGAAATTGGCCCGCGGCATTATGACGCAAGCTATTACCTGATTCCTCGCCATGGTACGGCAAAAGCCTATGCACTCCTACTGGAAGGCATGAGGGAGGCGGACGTCGTAGGCATCGCGAAGATTATTAAACATCAGAAAGAATACCTACACTGAGCTTCTTGGAGCTTCGGAGTATCAATGCACTAATCCAATTTGTCCCTTGGTTTGTCCGAAATGCGGAGCGAAAAAGATTAAACAAACTACCTTGCTCGGGGAATGGAATACAAGTGCCCGAAATGCTTGTATAAGTGGCACCCTCTATAGTAAAGGCAAAAAGCCGCCCTCGCGGGTGGCTTTTTTACGTATACGGCTCTTGGCTCAATTATACACATAAAACCGCATGATTTACTGTCACGAAACTGTCATTTTTTCAATCCGATGTGGTACCGCGTCGCGGAAAAATTGCAACGCCCGCCGGTGCGTCCGGTAAAAGATCTCCTCCGTGCAAAACAAGTGGTAGAGATATATTGCCCTGTTCGGCACCACCCGCATATTGTATTTATACCTCACGATCTGGACCGCCAACGTGCCCCAGTGGCCCTCCTCGGCCATGGCTGCTAGCGTTCTTTCATACTCTTCGACCTTGCGGCGTTTATCCGCGAGCTGATCTTCCAGGAACTGTCGCCGCTCCGGATAGGCGTCCTGGAATTCTACCCATGACTCCTGCTTCGACCCGTCGGCGCCGCCACATACGGCGATGGCGTTCGGGTTACTCATCCACGTCGGCGGCGACTGAATCCTGGTGTTGAGATCCTCGAGGGCCCTGGTCAGGTTGATTATTGCTACCTCAGTCCGTTTGATGCCGTACAGGTACGCTTTCACTGCCTTTATCTCTTGCTTTGTCATATCGTCAACCTCCCACAAAATTAAACGCCGCTGGGGCGGTCGCTGCCGCCCCATATCTGTTTATCCAGCTAACAAGTGTGGTAAAATAGTTCCCGGGGTGATATCATGGACGCCAAGTTGAACACGGAAGTCATTAATCTTTTAGCCTCAGCTATTGATGAAGCTATTATCCGATCTGGCAAAAGCATCCGGGAAATCGTCAACATCATCACAACCTCCCATCCTGAAATCGCATACTCGGGCGAAGAATGGGGCCATCTTAACGAGCAGACCAAGGCCGCCATTGCCGAGCGAGTCCGGAGAACACTGGAAGCGATCCGCTAGCCGCCATTAGGCGGCTTTTTCATTGCCCATATTTGCCAGACTCCTTTGCCTTGATTTTCAAGAACAACGGCCATATAATACAAACGTACGTTCGGCATAATAGGGGCGATATCCTTAGATAGACAGTACATCGCAGTGGTCGCCGAACACGACACCGACGGCTCGGTAAAACCCTTGTCCATCCGCTGGAATGACGGCCGGGTGTACTCTGTCGATCGCGTCCTCGACGTGCGCCAGGCGCCGGCGCTGAAGTCCGGCGGCCTGGGGATGCGGTATCATTGCCGCATTCATGGCCGCCATGTGTATCTGTTCGAAGACGATGGCAAATGGTTTCTGGAGCCGATCGAGTCGTCGAGCTCGCAGCAGCCACAGCAGCGACCGCAGCCACCGCGACAGCGGGGAGCGTGGTGGAATTGATCACCATCGGCCCTCGTTTCATTCCAGACCATCCTTTAGGTCGACCTGGTCGAAGTTGATCTATGAAACTTACGGCCTTGCCGATGGTTTGCTCTTATGTTAATTTTGCTCCCATCTTGGTTCCACCACAATAAAATAAGCGTATAATATATTAGCCACCGCAAACCCAATCTCGCGACTTCTGCCTCCCTGCCCGGCGGATGCCGGGCATTCCAATTTACCTTGCCAATCCTTTCCACCCCGCGCCTAGTATCACTACATATCAATGCTGCGTAATATGTAACATAAATTAACTTCAAGGAGGTTAGATCATGGGATTCGGTGGTGGATTCGGTGGTGGCCGTGGCATGGGGATCGTTGTCGTCATTATTATCATCCTGCTACTATTTTTCTTTAGCTTTGACGAAAGCTCTCCCTGCTAGATTCTTGTAAACCGGGGCCACATAACCTTGCCAATTGCAATAGGACATTCAATTTAAGGCCGACATCCACTTCTTGAATTTTCAGGGCATAAGGGGCCGAAGTGGTTGCCGGCCCCTTATGCGTTCTTTCCTCCACGGTTGGGGCGGCAACGCGGCAGGTGATGATCGTCATGGCCGGGCCTCCCGCGTCTCCATCATGATGGCTCGGCCTGATCGAGTGGCAGGCCCGCTTTTAGGCATTCGACCGGTTTCATATGGTGTGGTCCTACCCCTTATTCAGGCTGGATATCATAAAAAACAACGGGTATTAGCTCTTTAAAACGATCGAGCAGCGGGCGAGCGATTTCTCTCATTTGGGGATGAGCGGTGCTCGCAGCGCGTAGTCTGAAAAAGTGGCGCCATTCGCGTAGGTTCATAGTGACGACTATCTCGGTTTTCAGGCTATTGGGCAAGACGGAGCGGGCTTCCTGAGCAGAACAGTTATTATCAGTCAAGATGAAGTAGAAATGTTCGCTAGCTTCACAGGCATACCGCCAGGTTCTATACTCAGGGCTGTCCTCAGTCCAGAAACAAGGCCTAATGACCGTGATTTCCCTACCAAATTTCTCGGTACTGTAATTGCAGTATCTAGTTGATTCCTGATCCTAATGCTTTAGCCATGAATCTCACTCTCCTATTCCAAATTGCATATATTGTACTGAGGTAATAACGCCTCCCCGCCCTCCACCCGCCCGGCTTCGGCCGGGTTTTCATTTAAAAAGATGAAACAATAAATTTGGGGCTTTCCATAATCTTTAACACCAACTTGATACCTAGCGTAGAATACCGTGACTATAACTTAAGGAGGTATAAATAATGGATTTCGGATGTGGATTGGGCAGAGGTCGTCGCACAATGGTCGTTATAATCATCGTTGTTATCATCCTGCTGCTCTTGGGTGTTGATGAGGATAGCTGCGAAGATTTTTAACTCCCTTTCTTTACATCAATTGGCCGAAGTTCTGACCGTTTGTTGACATATCACGCCTTATTTTAAAGTCGGGGAATGGCACCCGACTTTAAATGTTTCGGTTTTATGTCGTCCTTATTGGGCTCTATCTCTCATTGCCTTCCTTGTGCCACGGTGGCACCTTCTTGTGACACCTTTTGGCGTCTAATCAAACCTCTGATATGTTAATGGCGATAAGTTGCTGAGGAGGCCCGCCATGACTTCGAAGCTACCTCGGGTGTCAACCCGGCTAAAACAGGTGTATATAGATAAGCTCAAAGGCATAGCGGATAAAAACGTCAGATCCGTAAATAATCAAATTGCAAGATTTTAATTCAGTACATCGACGCCTACGAGGATAAGTACGGACCGATAGAGATTGACAAGGAGGATTAGCCGGCCTTTTCTTGCGTAGAAGCCTGGACGTCGCCGGCCAGCTCGTCAAGGGTGACGCCAAGTGCGGCGGCTATCTTATTTAATGTGCTGATCGAACCAGTTGTAACTCCGGTTTCTATTTTTGCGATAAGTGCTCGCTTGACACCAGACGCCTTAAAAAGTTCATTTTGGGTGTAGCCGATACGCTCTCTGAGCTGCGGCGAAAAAAGGCGCAGCTCGAGCAGGCAATAGCTCGTCTTGATGATGCCTTCCTCTTTGCAACTGAGGCCGGGGCCATGGCCAGGAGCGAATACCTTGTCAAGAGGGCTGAAATGCTCCAGCGTCTGGGAAAGCTCGACGCAGAGATCGGCGCCGGCGGCCGGGCATCCATTCAGCATAATGTGGTGGCCGATGTCGACCTGTTCTCTCGCTTCCTACTGCTGCACAGCCTGCTCAAAGCTGACGATATACGTGAGCAGCTCCCCTCTCTCGACCGTGCCGTGGTCAGGGACTTCCTGCAGCAGACAATCAGCTATATTGAGGTGAATGGCGACCAGGTGACAAAGATCGTTTTTCACTCCCCGGACGGCGAAGATGTTCATCGGTTCATCTATAAAGCATAGAAAAGGCCTCGCGCTTTGAGGTGGCGCGAGGCCTTATATTATCTGGGCTGAAGGCAAATAGGTCCCCCTGGAACCTTTGGACAGCCATAAGTCAGAATAATATATTTTTGCGGGCGACTGTTGCCGGCAGAATGTGTCATATTATCACTCCCCGCCCTATTATATCCTATTTGCGGCGCCAAAAACAACAAAGCCCCCGACAGGGGGCTTCGGGGCTAAGACAAGCGTTCGATGGCTCGGTCGAGGACGTAGACGATGTCGGCGCGGGCGGCATGATGAGTCCGCAGTTTGTTGAGATGGCGCAGCACCGATTCCTTGGCCCGGTCGCGCGACGGCAAATTGACGACATCATCCGGCGCTTTCTCGCCGAGTTTGGCCAGCAGGTCGATTTTCGACCGACTGGAGAGCTGGCTGGGCGGCAAGCCGGCCAAATGCTTTTCGAGGTTTTTCTGGGCTGTCACCAGGCTGCTCCCGAGATAAACCGCCGCCGTCCGCGGCGCTTTCTTCTCTTTGTCCCAGTAGGATGACACAAGATAGGCG
>JAEZLU010000211.1 GCA_023415075.1 Bacillota bacterium | reverse complement strand
TGGGGGCCTGTCTGGGCGGCAACGGCACGATCATCGGCGCCAGCGCCAATATCATCGTCGCCGGCCTTGCCGCCCAGGAGGGCTATAACATCAGTTTCGGCAGCTATTTTAAGATCGGCTTCCCGGTGATGCTGCTGTCGATCGTCATTTCCACCGTGTATATTTACCTGCGGTACCTACTGTAGTTCCACAGGGGCAAAAAGAGCAGGCGGCTTAAAGGTTGCCTGCTCTTGCTTCATTCTATAATGTTTTGCGATACCGCAATTCTATTCGCGTGCAGCCCCTTTTGCTTTAGCTTATCCAGGAGCGGACGACCGGCAAGATGTAGGGGTTATATATATAGTAGAGAAACAGGAAAAGCAGCAGGCCGACCACGCCGCCGACCACCGAGCCGTTGATGCGGATCCAGGCCAGGTCTTCGCCGCACTTGTCCTCAATAAAGCGATTGAGGGCTTCGTCGTCAAGGCGGGCCAGGGCGTTGCGGACGACGGCCGCCACCAGGTCATGCTCGCTGTCGATAAAGTTGCTGAGGGCGCTCTGCAGCTGGCTCTCCGCCCAGTCCCGGCGTTCGTGGTCTTCTTTAAAGGCGAGCCACATTTTCTCGGTCTGGCGGCCGGCCCAGGCCAGCGGTCCGCCCGGCCCGAGGTTGGCCTTGGTCAGTTCGGCCACGGCGACAAGCGCTTCCTCCAGCTGCAGCCGGCCGGCCAGGCCTTTTTGCCAGGCGGCGATGCCCTCGGCCCAGACCGGGTCGCTTTCCAGGCGGGCCGGCAGGTCAGCCAGCCGCCGGCTGACCCAGGCACGGACGGGGTGGTCGGCGGTCGCCAGGTCTTGTAGCAGGATAAGCAGCTCGCACTGGAGGACGGCGGCCGCCTCTTCGAGGTTGAGGGTGTTAGTGGCCTCGGCCAGGCTGAGGGCCAGCCGTTGCCAGCGCGTTTTACTGGCGTTATCTTTGTACCTGGTCAGCTGGCGGTGGATGGCCAGACGGGTTTCCTCCCGGGCGACGGCGGCGGCGACCTGAGCCAGCGCCTCATCGATGAACCGGTCGGCCCGGCCGCTCGTCAGGGCCCAGGTCAGCGACTGGCCGATCGGTTTGGCCAGACTGGTTTCGTGGAGAATGGCTTTGAGCCATTTCTGGCCGGAGCGGGCGATGGCCTGCGGGTCGAGCGAGTCCCAGGCCGTCTGGGCGTAACGGCCTGTCAGGGCATACAGCTGCTCGGCCCGGCCGGCGGCGTCCAGCCAGTTTATCAGGGCGTCGACCAGGCGGATGCCGCTCAGGCGCTGCTTGATGGACTCCTTGCTGAGAAGCTCGTTCTGGACGGCGCCGGCGAGGGCGGCGATAATCTTGTCGCGGCTGCGGGGGATGAGGGCGGTGTGCCAGGAAAAGCCGAGCGGCCGGCGGAACAGGGCGGTAACGGCGAACCAGTCGGCGATGCCGCCGACCAGGGCGGCGTCGGTTACGAACAGCAGCACTCTGGCCGGCAGACTGTGCGGATACTGGTGCCTGATAACCACCGCCAGGGCGAAGAGAACAAAAACGGCGGCCAGCACCAGGTCGGCCCGGCGGCGGTAACTGACGGCTCTCATGGCTACAACAGGTGGGCTAACAGGAATATCAGCATTCCTGTCAGCCCGCCGACGATCGAGCCGTTTATCCGGATCATCTGCAGGTCGTTGCCGACCCGCGATTCGATGAGGTCGACCATGGCCGCGGTCGAATATTGGTCAAGCCGCTCGCGGACGATTTTGCCGATATGGGGATGGTGGGCGTCAATCAGGGCGAACAGAGTCCGCCGCAGGAGGTCGCCGACGACCTGCTGCTGCCCGGGACTCTGGCTGAAGGCGGCCACCAGCCGGCCGGCCTGGCTGTCGAGCCAGCGGTGGATGATCTCGCGGCCGGCCGGGCTGACGGCCACCCGTCTCAGGTATTCGACGCCGGCGGTCAGCCGCTCGGCCAGATTGGCCTGGTTGGCCAGCCAGGCGTTCTTGGTAGCCTCGACCCGGGCCTGCAGTTCAGGGTCGCTGCCCAGGCGGTCGGCGAAATCGAGAGCCCGCTGTCGCAAGGCCTGACGCCAGGGATGGTCGGCCGCCTGCAGCTGGCTGAGAAGGACACCGGCCTCGCGCTGGGCGATGGCCGCCATGTTAGCGGTGGTGAAGCCCAGGCCTTCGAGAAACTGGCTGGCGAACTTGCGGCGGGTGAGGTCCCGTTCGTAAACCACTCTGGCCTCGGCGAACAGGCTGGTGAACAGGTCCTTGACCGGCGGCTGGGCTACCATTAGCTCAAGTTCGGTCAACAGGAAGGAGGCCAGTTTGTCGGCAAAACCGTTTTTGGCCGTCCACTCCAGCGTCTGGGCCAGCAGCGGCGCCAGCCTTAGGCGGCCGGCGTTGGCGCTGATGATTTCGGCGAAATAGTCGCCGGCTTTGGCAGCGTTTATCTGACCGATAAGGTCGTCGCCGATCTTGGCGAAAAATTCGCTGAGACGGGCTTTGCCGCCATAGTTGTTGAGGTAGCGGACCACCAGGCCGGCAATGTCGTATCTGTCAATGGTTTCCCGGATGTTGTCGCGGGTCAATAGCTCGCCCTCGACCATGGTGATGATGGCTTCGGTTATCCGCTGGCGGTTGCGGGGGATGAGTTCAGTACGAAAGGGGATGCCCAGCGGCCGCCGGAAGAAAGCCGACACGGCGAACCAGTCGGCCAGGCCGCCGATCATGGCCGAGCTGAAGCCGCTGGCTAAGAGGCCGCCGATAAAGCTGTGGCCGAAAGGGTAGCTGGCGACGAACCCGAGGGTAACCAGCCCGAGAGTGATTGTGGCTTTGTGTTTGTTGGTAGCCTTCATTGGTCATCCGCCTCATCAGCATTCTACCTTATATTATGTTTTTCCCCCAAAAACAAAATCCCTTTATCATTTTTGCAGCCACAATTAATTATCATCCCAGCGGTCGATCAAAAGCCCCCAGATGCACGACGGCCCCGCAAGCCCGGCAGCGCCGCGTACAGTGAAGTCCGCAAGCAATGGGGCTGTGGGGCCAAGTGCGCAAGTTCTTGCGCCGCAGGCACTCAGAACTGCGGCCTGCCCCTTGCGGGTACAAAACAGCTGGGGGCTTATAAGCGACCGCGTCTATTTTACATGAACGAATTCATTTAGCCCCGCTCCCGGGGCAATCATCGGCGTCACCAGTTCCTCGCCGCCGATAGCGGCGATGATGACGGCCGGCCCGCCGGCCGCGAGGGCCGCCGCCAGGGCCTGGCTGAACTCGCCGGCCGTAGTTACCCGCCGGCCGGGCAGACCGAATACTTCGGCGAAGCCGGCGAAATCCATCTGCCGCGGGCAAATGCTTGCCGAGTAACGTTTGCCGTAGAAAAGCTGCTGCCACTGGCGGACCATCCCCAGGCAGCCGTTATCGATGATGACGGTGATGACCGGCAGGTTATGGGCGGCAACGGTGTATAGCTCCATGCCGGTCATCTTGAAGCCGCCGTCGCCGGCTACGACCACCACCCGCCTGTCGGGAGCGGCGACCTGGGCGCCGATGGCTGCCGGCAGGCCGAAGCCCATGGTGCCGAGGCCGCCGGAGGTCAGCCAGGTGCCAGGGCTGCCGATAGCCAGGTGCTGGGCGGCCCACATCTGGTGCTGGCCGACGTCGGTGGCGAAGATGGTTGGCCGGTCGGCAGTCTGGGCGGCTATTTCCCGCATGATCCAGGGAGGGTTCAGGCTGTCGTCCCGGTAATCGGTGCGGCCTTCCAGCCGCCAGGCGTCGACCGTCCGCCGCCAGTCTTCCCAGTCGCCGGCAGCGCAGCTGTCGGCCAGTTGGCCGAGGAGCGGCCTGAGTTCGCCGACCAGGGCGATATGGCTGGCAACGTTTTTGTCGACTTCCGAGCGGTCGATGTCAAGGTGGATGAAGGTTTTTCCCTGGGGATAGCGTTTGGGGTCGCCGGTTACTCGGTCGCTGAAGCGGCTGCCGACGGCGATGACGAGGTCGGCCTCGTGGACCGCCCGGTTGGCGGCGACATGACCGTGCATGCCGGTAAGGCCCAGCCACTGGGGGTGGGTGGCCGGCAAGGCTCCCAGGCCCATCAGGGTGCTGACGACCGGCAGGTCAAGTTTCTCGGCAAGGCTGCGGGTTTCGGCGGCGGCCTGGCCGCGGATGACGCCGCCGCCGACCACCATCACCGGCCGCCGGGCTGCGCTGATAAGCGCCGCTGCCTGTTCGACCGCCGCCAGTGTCCGGTCGGACCGGGTGCCGTTTTGGGCCGGCGGCGCCTCAGGCGGATAGAAGGTCAGCAGGCCCTGCTGAACGTCGCGCGGCAAATCGACCAGCACCGGCCCAGGCCGGCCCGAGCTGGCGATGCGGAAGGCCAGCCGCATAATCTCCGGGATGCGGGCGGCGTCCCTGACCAGGAAGTTGTGCTTGGTCACCGTCATGGTAATGCCGGTGATATCGACCTCCTGGAAGGAATCCCGCCCGAGCATGAAGGTCGGCACCTGACCGGTGATGGCCACCAGTGGCACCGAGTCGAGATAGGCGGTGGCCAAGCCGGTGACCAGGTTGGTGGCCCCGGGGCCGGAGGTGGCTATGCACACCCCAACCCGGCCGCTGGCCCGGGCGTAACCGTCGGCGGCGTGGATGGCCCCCTGCTCATGGACGGTGAGAATATGGCGGATGGGCGCGTCGTAGAGCGCGTCATACAGGGGCATGATCTGCCCGCCCGGGTAGCCGAAAACGGTATCAACCCCCTGTTCAACTAGGCACTGCACAGTTGCTGCCGCCCCAGTAAGCTGCATGTTTTTTCTCCTCCATTCTGTCGGTAAAAATAAAAGGCCCCTACCGGCACATAATGCGCCGATAGGGGCGGGTATCCGCGGTACCACCCTATTTTGTCCTTATATACCAGCCCATCAGCCGGCTCCGCGTTAACGCGCGGTCACGCCCCCGCCTAGGGCTGGCGCCTTCGGCCGGGGAGTTCCCGGGTGATCTGATACGCGACAGCCGCGCCGGGCTTTCACCTGACCCCGGCTCTCTGCGGCGGCTGCTGGCCGCGTACCCATCCCGGTCATCACTTTTGTCCTCTATGATTGCAATAGTGTCTGCAAGAAGCCTAGGCTATACTGGCCAGCCGGAGCAGGGTCTGGTCCGCCTGCGGGTCGACACCGCCGAGTTCGTCGCTTATGCCGCCAACGTGTGCCAAACGTTCCATACCGATACCTCCTCGCTGTTGTTATTTTTTAAGCCAGGGCATCATGGCCCGCAGCTCTTTGCCGACTTTCTCGATCTGGTGCTCGCTCTCGCGCTTGCGCATCGAGTTGAATACCGGCCGGTTGGCCTGATTCTCGAGGATCCACTTCTTGGCGAACTCGCCGTTCTGGATTTCGCTGAGGATTTTCTTCATCTCGGCCCGGGTTTGGTCGGTGATTATCCGCCGGCCGGTCATGTAGTCGCCAAACTCGGCGGTGTCGCTGATCGAGTAGCGCATCATGCCGATGCCGCCTTCGTAGACCAGGTCGACGATGAGCTTCATCTCGTGGAGACACTCGAAGTAGGCCGATTCCGGCTGATAGCCGGCTTCCACGAGCGTCTCGAAGCCGGCCTTCATGAGCTCGGTGATGCCGCCGCAGAGGACGGCCTGCTCGCCGAAAAGGTCGGTCTCGGTTTCTTCCTTGAAGGTAGTGTCCAGCACGCCGGCCCGGGTGCCGCCGATGCCGCGGGCGTACGCCAGGCCGATTTCCTGGGCGTTGCCGGTGAAGTTCTGGTGGACGGCCAGGAGACAGGGCACGCCTTTGCCTTCTTCGTACATACGGCGCACCAAGTGGCCGGGACCTTTGGGGGCCACCATGAAGACGTCGATGTTTTCAGGCGGCACTATCTGGTGGAAGTGAATGTTGAAGCCGTGGGCGAAAGCCAGGGCCGCCCCCGATTTGAGGTTCGGCAGAATTTCGCTCTTATACACCTGGGCCTGCTTTTCGTCGGGAATGAGGATCATGACGATATCGGCGCCGGCAACTGCGTCGCCTACGGTGGCCACTTTGAGGCCGTCGCTTTCGGCTTTGGCCCAGGACTTGCTGCCCTTGTAGAGGCCGACGGTAACGTCGATGCCGCTCTCGTGGAGGTTGAGGGCGTGGGCGTGGCCTTGGCTGCCATAGCCGACGACCGTTATTTTCTTGCTGCGGATGATGTCCCAGTTGGCGTCCAGATCATAGTACAATTTGCTCATAATAGTCTCTCCTCTCGTATTGGCCAATATTGTCTTCACCGCGGGCCAGGCCGATGAGGCCGGTGCGGACAAGCTCGAGAATGCCGTAGGGGCCGACAAGGTCGGCGAAGGCGTTGATTTTCTCCTCGTCGCCGGTGATCTCGAAGGTGACCGTCTGCTCGGACACGTCGACAACGGCGGCCCGGAAGACCTCAGCCAGCTTCAGGAGTTCGCCCCGCCGGCCGCTGTCGCAAGCGACCTTGATCATCGCCATTCCCCGGCGCACGGCGGCGTCGGGCGGCAGCAGCTGGATGGCCACCACCTCGACCAGCTTGTCGAGCTGCTTTACCACTTGATCGAGAATACCGTTGTCGCCGCATACCACCACGGTGATGCGCGAGTATTTGAGGTCCTGGGTCGGTCCGACAGCCAGGCTGTGAATGTTGAAGCCCCGCCGGGAGAACATGCCGGCTACCCTCACCAGTACGCCTGGCTGATTATAAACCAGGATGGACAGTACGTGTTTCACGGAAATCCTCCTCTCAAGGGCATACAGAATATTGTATACAAGCAATATGGGTACAAAAATACCTGCGAAGATTTCTTACATCGCTGTAAGAAACTTTCCGCAGGGTCTTTTCTACCCACGGTGTAGTGCGGTCACGCACTCTGCATCGCTCGGTCCAGTCCCTTTACGGCGGAACCCTAGACGCACTTCCTTACATCACATCATTGTAATGTTGTATACATTATCCACGGACTAACGAAATTTGTCAATATACTTTTGCTAAATTAGGCCAGTCTTTTTTAGGCGCCGGTCGACTGGCGCATGAGGTTCTCGTCGGCCCGCAGGTCGAGACTGATTATCTCTTCGCTCGCGGGCACGGCTTCGGTCGGCTTGGCTTGCTTGTTCATTAAGCTCCCCTCCTTTATTTCAGATATCAAGATAGGCGTTGATGGCACCGCCCGGCGGCACCATAGGGGTAACGAGGTCGTCGGCGGCGATATCGGCGATGATTACCCGCGGTCCGTCGTCCGCCATGGCGTCGGCAAAAGCCCGGGCGAAGTCCTGCCAGCTGGCGGTCTGTACGGCCGGCACGCCGAAGGCGGCGGCAAAAGCGGTGAAATCTACGGCCGGCAGATCGCAGGCGGTGTAGCGCTGGTCGAAAAAGACGTGCTGGAGCTGGCGGATCATGCCGAGGCCGTTGTTGTTGATGATGATCGAGATGAGCGGCAGCCGTTGGCTGGCGGCGGTGTAGAGTTCGGCGCCGGTCATCTTGAAGCCGCCGTCGCCGGCGATGTGGATGACCCTTTTGGCCGGCGCGGCCAGTTGGGCGCCGATGGCGGCCGGCAGGCCGAAGCCCATGGCCCCGAGTCCGCCCGAGGTCAGCCAGGTGCGAGGGCTTTCGATTTTCAGGTACTGAGCGGCCCACATCTGGTGCTGACCGACGTCGGTGACGAAAATATAGTCGCCACCGGCTGTACGGTCGGCAATATGGCTGAAAATCCAGGGAGCGGTCAGCCGGTAGGAGGCCGGCTCGCTCCGGCATTCCCGCTGCCAGTCGCCGATCTGCTCCCACCAGGCGGCGGCGGTCGTCGCTGTCAGGCGGGACTGCAGGAAGCCAAGGATGGTCTTGAGGTCGCCGGTCAGGCCGATCTGGGCGGCCACGTTTTTGTCGATTTCGGCCGGGTCGACGTCGATGTGGATGATGGTCTTGCCGGCTGCGTATTTGGCGCGGTCGCCGGTGACGCGGTCGCTGAAGCGGCTGCCGACGGCAATGATGAGGTCGGCCTGATGGACGCAGTTGTTGGCCGGCTTGTGGCCGTGCATGCCGGTGAGGCCGAGGAAAAGCGGGTGGCTGGCCGGAAAGGCGCCGAGGCCCATCAGCGTGCTGACAACCGGTGCATTAAGCTTTTCGGCCAGGGCTTTGACCTCGGCCTGGGCTTCAGCGGCCACGGCGCCGCCGCCGACGATGATGGCCGGCCGCTTGGACTCGTCGATGGCCGCGGCCGCCGCTTCGATACGGCTGACAACGGCGCCGGCCAGGGCGAAGGGTACCTTGGCCGGTTCGCTGGCCGGCTCGAACAATACCTCGTGCATCTGGACGTCGCGGGGCACGTCGACCAGAACCGGGCCGGGGCGGCCCGAGCGGGCGATGCGGAAGGCGTAGCGGATGGTCTCGGCCAGTTTGGCGGCGTCCTTGACCAGGAAGTTGTGCTTGGTAACCGCCATGGTGATGCCGGTGATGTCGACTTCCTGGAAGGCGTCGCGGCCGATGAGGGCGGTGGGTACCTGGCCGGTGATAGCCACAACCGGCACTGAGTCCATGAAGGCGGCCGCCAGGCCAGTGACAAGGTTGGTGGCACCCGGCCCGGAGGTGGCAATGCATACGCCGACCCGGCCGCTGGCCCGGGCGTAGCCGTCGGCGGCGTGGGCCGCCCCCTGCTCGTGAACGGTGAGAACATGCCTGATCGGCGACGGCCCCAGCGCGTCGTAGAGGGGCAGGATTGTGCCGCCGGGGTAGCCGAAAACGGTGTCGACGCCTTGTTCCAAAAGACACTCGACAATTATCTGGGCGCCGGTTTTTTTCATGGTCTCACCTCCTTAGTTGTTTTTATGTACTTATTGCAGCTTTTTCAGGATAAGCTGGCCCATGCTTTCGGTAGAAACTTTCGTCAAGCCGGCCCGGTAGAGATCGGCGGTACGGTAGCCTTCTGCGAGGACGGCATCTACGGCCTGTTCGATGGCGGCGGCGGCACTTTCGGCGCCGAGGGAGTAGCGCAGGAGCATGGCAGCCGACAGGATGGTGCCGACCGGATTGGCGATGCCCTGGCCGGCGATGTCGGGAGCCGAGCCGTGGATGGGCTCGTAGAGGCCGGGGCCGTCGCCGATGCTGGCCGAGGGCAGCAGGCCGATCGAGCCGGCGACCACGGCGGCCTCGTCGCTGAGAATGTCGCCGAACAGGTTGCTGGTGACGATGACGTCGAAGGCGGCCGGCCCCAGGACGAGCTGCATGGCGCAGTTGTCGACATACAGGTGGGACAGTTCGACGCCGGGAAACTCCTTGGCGGTGGCGGCGGCCACCCGCCGCCACAGGCGGGAGGTGGCGAGAACGTTGGCCTTATCGACCGAGGTGACCTTGCCGCGGCGCAGTTTGGCGGCCTGGCAGGCCATGCGGACAATCCGGCTTATTTCCGGTGTGCTGTATACTTCGGTGTCGGCGGCCTGTTCGACGCCGTCGACCGTCGCGGCTTCGCGCTTGGGGCCGAAGTAGATGCCGCCGGTGAGCTCGCGGACGATGAGAATGTCGGCGCCGGCGACGATTTCCGGTTTGAGGGGCGAATAAGCGGCCAACGCTTCGGTAACCTTGACCGGCCGCAGATTGGCATAGAGGCCGAGGGCTTTACGCAACCCGAGGATGGCCTTTTCGGGACGGATATCGCTGGCGACGGCATCCCATTGGGGGCCGCCGACCGCTCCCAGAAGGACGGCGTCGGCTGCCTGGGCGGCCGCCAGGGTAGCCTCCGGCAGCGGCTGGCCGTGGCGGTCGATGGCAGCGCCGCCGGCGTCGCAGACGGTGTATGCGAGGGTCAGGCCGGCTTTGCGGGCGGCGGCGTCGAGGACGGGGCGGGCGGCGGCCGTTATCTCGGGGCCGATGCCGTCGCCGGGAATAATGACGACGCGTTTGGCGCTCATGCCTTATCACCCCGCACGTAGTTGACGAGGCCACCGGCTTTGGCGATATCCTGGATGAAACCGGGCAGCGGCTCGATGGTGAACTTTTTGCCGCTGGCCAGGTTCTCGATGGTGCCGGCGTCGAGGTCGATGCGGACTTTGTCGCCGCTCCTGATTTCAGTCACCGCCGGCCCGAGCTCGACTAGCGGCAGGCCGATGTTGATGGCGTTGCGGTAGAAGATGCGGGCGAAGCTGTCGGCGATGATGCAGGGCACACCGCAGGCCTTGATGGCCACCGGGGCGTGCTCGCGCGAGGAGCCGCAGCCGAAGTTGCGGCCGGCGACGATGATGTCCCCCGGTTTAACCTTGCCGGCGAAGGTGGGGTCGATGTCCTCCATGCAGTGGGCGGCCAGGGCCTTGGGGTCGGCGGTATTCAGATAGCGGGCCGGGATGATGACGTCGGTGTCGACGTTGTCGCCGTAGCGCCAGACGGTTCCTTCAAGAATCATTTCATTACCTCCCTCGGGTCGGCGATATGGCCGGCGATGGCGCTGGCGGCGGCCACGGCCGGGCTGGCCAGGTAGACCTCGCTGTCGACGTGGCCCATGCGGCCGCGGAAATTGCGGTTGGTGGTGGAAACGGCGCGCTCGCCGGCGGCCAGGATGCCCATATAGCCGCCCAGGCAGGGGCCGCAGGTGGGGGTGCTGACGACGGCGCCGGCCTTGATGAAGGCGGCGATGTAGCCGCGGTCAAGGGCTTCGGCGTATATTTCCTGGGACCCGGGGATAATGATGGCCCTTACGTCGGGGTGGATCCGGCGGCCGGCGATGATCTCGGCCGCCTGGGCCAGGTCCTCAAGGCGCCCGTTGGTGCAGGAGCCGATGACGGCCTGGTGGATGACGATATCGGCAAGTTTGGCGGCCGGTTTGACGTTTTCCGGCAGGTGGGGCATAGCGACGACCGGGGTGAGTTTGCCTAGGTCGATGGTGACGGTGCGGGCATATTCGGCATCAGGGTCGGCGCTTACCGGGGTATAGGGGCGCTTGACCCGCTCCTTGATGTAGGCTTCGGTACGGGCGTCCACCGGGAAAATGCCGTTTTTGGCGCCGGCCTCGACCGCCATGTTGGCGATGGTGAAGCGGTCGGTCATGGTGAGGTGGGCCACGCCGTCGCCGCAGAACTCGAGCGACTGGTAGCGGGCGCCGTCGACGCCGATCATGCCGATAAGGGTAAGGATGACGTCCTTGCCGGTCACCCAGCGGCCGGGTTTGCCGGTCAGCTCGACCTTGATGGCGCTGGGGACCTTGAACCAGGTCTCGCCGGCAGCCATGGCCGCGCCGGCATCGGTGTGGCCGACGCCGGTGGCGAAGGCCCCGAGGGCACCGTAGGTGCAGGTGTGGGAGTCGGCGCCGATGATCAATTCGCCGGGGGCGATCAGGCCCTGTTCCGGCAGGATGACGTGCTCGATGCCCATGCGGCCGATTTCCCAGTAGTGGCTGATGGCGTGCTTTTTGGCAAAGTCGCGCAACGCTTTGGCCTGCTCGGCCGATTTGATGTCTTTGTTGGGAGTGAAATGATCGGGGACAAGGGCGATTTTATCGCGGTCGAACACCGGCCGGCCAATCTTGTCGAACTCGACGATGGCGGGCGGGCCGGTGATGTCGTTCACCAGGATGAGGTCCAGCCCGGCCTTGATCAGTTGACCTGGCTTGACGCTGGTAAGGCCGGCGTGGCGAGCCAGGATTTTTTCGCTCATAGTCATGGCCATAGATTAGTTTCCTCCTACCGCTTGTTTGTCGGCCGGGTGGCCGCAAGTGGCGATCAGCTTGTTGATCGCGCTGGTATAGGCCCTGGCGCTGGCCTCGATAATATCGGTGCTCAGGCCGCGACCGTTCACCGTCTTGCCGTCCTGCTCCAGCCAGACCGTGGCCTCGCCGAGGGCATCTTCGCCCGAGGTGACGGCCTTGATCTGGTAGTCCTTGAGGCATACGGCGAAACCCACCGCTTTTTCGATAGCCTGGAAGGTGGCGTCGACCGGGCCGTCGCCGCAGGCCGCCTGTTCGACCGTGCCCTGGTCGGTCTCGACCCGCACCGAGGCGGTGGCCACCATCTGGTTGCCGCTCACGACATGGTGGTAAGTCAGCCGGTACCACTGGGGATGGGTGGCGGCCTTCTCAGTTAACAGGGCCTCGATGTCTTTGTCGAAGACCACTTTCTTGCGGTCGGCCAGTTCCTTGAACTTGGCGAAAACCTCGTCGAGCCGTTCGCCCTCAAGCTCGTAGCCCATGCTTTTCAGCTTGTCGCCGAAAGCGTGGCGGCCGGACAGTTTACCGAGGATGAAGATATTGCGGTTGAGGCCGATGGTTTCCGGGCGCATTATCTCGTAAGTCAGCGGGTTGTTGAGCACGCCGTGCTGGTGGATGCCGGACTCGTGAGCGAAGGCGTTGTCGCCGACGATGGCTTTGTTGGGCTGAACGGCGACACCGGTGAGGACGCTGACAAGGCGGGAGGCGCGGTAGATCTGCTGGGTATTGATGGCGGTCGCCGCCTTGTAGTACTCGGAACGGGCATTCAGGGCCATGACGATTTCCTCCATGGCCGCGTTGCCGGCCCGCTCGCCCAGACCGTTGACAGTACACTCGACCTGGCCGGCGCCGTTCTGGATGGCGGCCAGCGAGTTGGCCACCGCCATGCCCAGGTCATTGTGGCAGTGGACGCTGATGACGGCCTGGTCGATGTTCGGCACATGCTCGCGGATGTAGCGGATGAGGGCGCCAAACTCGTCCGGCGTGGTGTAGCCGACAGTATCGGGCACGTTGATGGTCGAGGCGCCGGCGGCGATGGCCCGGGTTAAGACCTGGCAGAGGTACTCCCAGTCCGAGCGCGAGGCGTCCTCGGCCGAGAACTCGATGTCCTCGACATACTTGCGGGCGTAGCGCACCGCTTCCTCGGCGGCGGTCAGCACATCCTGGCGGCTCATTTTCAGTTTGTATTGCAAATGGATGTCGCTGGTGGCGATAAAGGTGTGGATGCGGGGCCGCTCGGCTTTTTTTAGGGCCCGCACGGCGGCGTCGATGTCCTGGGGGTTGGTCCTGGCGAGGCCGGCAATGGCCGGGCCCTTTATCTTGGCGGCGATTTCGCTGACAGCGGCAAAATCCCCGGGCGAGGCAATGGGAAAGCCGGCTTCGATGATATCGACTTTAAGCTTGGCGAGGGCCTGGGCCAGTTCAAGCTTTTCGGCGGTATTGAGGTTTACGCCCGGCGTCTGCTCACCGTCGCGCAGAGTCGTGTCAAATATCCTGATAATCCTGGTATCCATCTTTATTCCTCCTCTTTTCGCTGACCTGACACTGGCGGAAAAATAAAAACCGCCCCAACTGACGTAAAACGTCAGCAGGGGCGGGTCTCCGCGGTACCACCCTACATTGTACTTTCCACCGCCCATCAGCGGCTACCGGCTAACGCCCGGCGCACGTTCCCGCCTATAAGCACCAAGGTGCGTTCAGCGAAACAGTTCCTGGGTGAGTTATTCAGCTTCGGCCGCCCTACCGGTTCGCAGCAACCACCGGCTCTCTGAAGGGTTTGGGCCGGGCTTTTCTTCCCAGTCATCACCTGTAATTGATCCTTATCAAGTTGTGGCGAACAAAAAGTGTAAACCACCCGGTCAACTTACCCGTTTTTGTTCAAAAATTGTAACTTGTATACAATATACCAATACGCCAGCCTGCTGTCAATAGGGTAAGGCAAGAAAATTTTTTCACGAATACAGGCCAGTGCCGGGACAACGCCCGGACGGTACGCTTTTTCGAACTCTTAAATATGACCCCATCTACATAACGAATACGAAACTCCCCGCGAACTGCGTGCCATGCTCAGGGAGCACATGAAGACTTACAATACCCGTCGGCCACATTCTGCCCTGGGTGGATCATGCCCTGCCACCTCGGAAACATGCCCAACGAGGCTGTTTCATATCAAAAAACACAGAAAAGAGCATAACTTAGTTTTCTCCATTCCGTGTCTCAGCTCATGGGAGCATTATACCCTTAACTCTCTCAACAATTGGAGCCATTTTCTCAGGGCAGGTCAGGATAAAATAAGCGCGAAATCGCCGCCGGCAGGCAAACCACTTCCCCCCCCCATATTATATTCTTCTTTACCCTTTATCCGGCAACCGCCGGGTTTTCCGCCACAGGCTGACGGCAGCCAGGCAACACAGCAGGCTGACGGCGACAAGCGCGTCGGCGAGGCTTTGCATGGAGCGTGGCGAAATTTCATTGCAAAAAAACAGCCCGAGGACGACCGACGCCAGGATGGAGCCGACAAAGCGGGAAGTCTGGAAGAGGCCGGCGGATACGCCGATCATGGCAGGCGGCGAAAGTTTCATCATCGCCGCCTGCAAGGTGACGTTCTGCGCCCCGTAACCGACGCCGGCGACGGCGATAATAGCGCCGCCGAGCGCCAGCGGCGCATCTGCAAAAAAGGCGGCCAGCAGCAGGGCACCCACCCCGGTGCTCAGCGCTCCCGCCAAGAGCGGCCGGGCGATGCCGCGGCGGTCAATCCACCGGCCCACACCCGGGGAGACGAGGACCGCACTGCCGGACATGAAGGCCATCATCAGGCCGCTCTGGCCGGGGTCGAGGCCCAACTGGAACTGGAAGTAGGTCGGCAGGCCAAAAAACAGCGCGTAGAAGAAGGTATTCATCAAGATGTACTGCCCGTAAACGATGGCCAGTTCGCCATGCCGGAGGAAAAAGCGGATATCGATGAAGGGGGCGGCCACCCGCATTTCCCGCCAGACAAAGGCACCAAGCAGGACGAGGGCGGCCAAACCGCTGGGAAGATGGGGCCGGCTTTCCAGGGACAAGAGAAACCAGATGGCGAAAGTCACCGTCAGAGCGAAGAGGATGATGCCCGGAATGTCGAGATTCCGGACAATCTCCCGTGCCGGTCGTTTCGTTCGCTCGTCATCCCTCGGCAAATATAGCCAGGCAAGCCCGGAACTGAGGATCAGCAGCGGGAAATTGCCGGTGAAGATCGCCGGCCAGCCGCCCCAGGCGATGAGAAAGCCGCCGAGCGTCGGCCCCAAGGCGGCGGCAACCGAGGCGCAAACGGCGATAACGGCCATGGCCGAGCCGCGGTTGCCCGGCATCTGGCGGTTGATGATCGAGACCCCCGCCGGGTATATCGAGCTGCTGCCTATCGCCTGGAAGAGCCGCATGAGCAATAGGACGATAAACGACGGCGCCCACGGCGCCGCCACCGACGATACGGCCACCAGCAGCAAGCCGCCGAGAAACATCTTCCGGAAGCCGAGCTGATCGCCGATCTTGCCCATGACCGGCAAGGCGACGGCGCTCGCCAGATAGAATGAGGATATCAGCCAGGAAACGGTGGCGTAGGAAAGCTGAAAATCGCCCTGAATGCTGGGCAGGGCGACGGAAATCATCGAGGAATTCAGCGGGTTGAAGATTGTACCGGCGGCAATGGTGAAAAGCAGGCGGAAAGGTATGCCGGTGCCTGTTTTCATGGCCGCCCGCCTCGCCAATACAGGGCGGTTTCGCGGGTTGCTCCGCTTGGCGCGTCGCCCCTATAAACGCAGGCATATTCGAGCATAGCAGGCAGCATTACGATGCCGGGGACCAGGGTAAACAAACTCAGACCACCTCGTTGCCGAAGGATTACGGTTATTGGGATATTTGAAACATTCGCCATTATGCGATACCCTCCTGTAATTGTGGCCGCGAGCCACTACCGCCGGCGCCGCTTTCGGCGCCTGAAGGCGAAGTGCGGGTAACCTTGGCGGAAAGAAAGGGCTCTCAACCCGCAAGCGGGCGAGAGCCTTGTTCAGCGGACGGCGCGGGATGCGTCCGGCCTTCCTAGTTTCTCCTGGTTTCCGCACGGCTCGTTTTAAACCTCTTCCACAGGTAGTGCCCGGCCATGAAGATGCCGACAAGCACGAGGATATTGAAGAGGATGCCGATAAGCGAGGTCAGCATGGCGGAGTGGCCGAAGCCGAACATGCTGCCAAGCAGGCCGCCGATGAGCATACCGCTACCCACCATGCCGATGGTGCGCAGCAGGCCGCCGCCGGATGGCTGCATGGCGGCCGGCGGGGCGGACGGGGCCGGGGCCGTATTGCTGTAGCTGCTGGCCGGAGCCGAGGGCTTGTAGCCGG
>JAEZLU010000197.1 GCA_023415075.1 Bacillota bacterium | reverse complement strand
TCCCTGCTCTAGAGCGAAAGGAGGGGCCAGCCTTGCCGAAACTGATTACCGCCACCGAACTCAGGGCAATGGCCGCCGACGGCAAACAGGTCGCCATTGCGGCCGGCAGCGTGCTGACGCCGTCGGCCCATGACCTGGCCAAGGAACTGGGTATAACCCTGATGTGGTCCGAGGCCGCGCCCAAGGCCAATAAGCCGGCGGCGGCCGGCGAAATCCCGGCCGGTAAAACCCCAAGGTCGGCTGAAGGCGAGCTTGCGGCCGCCGACGTCCAGCTGATTGTCCAGAAGGTGTTGGCCCAGGTTAACCGGCCAGCCTGTCCGAACCCGCGGATAACCCATGTCCGCGGCGACAGTGTCGTCCTTGAACCCTTCGCCGAGGCGCCGCCAGGCCAGAACATCCGGCTGAAGGATGTCGTAACCGCCCGCGAGGCCAATCTGGCGGCCGGCTTCATGACCTTCGAGGCCTCCCGGCTGCCCTGGCAGCTGTCCTATGATGAAATAGACTATGTCGTGGAGGGATCGTTCACCCTGGAGACCGGAGGCAAGACTTACACCGCCGGTCCGGGCGACGTCCTTTACATACCCAAGGATACCAAGGTGGTTTTCGGTTCCCCCAGCCGGGCCAAGGTGTTCTACGTTACCTATCCGGCCAACTGGGCCGAGCTGAAACCGTAAGCCAAGCTGATATGCGCCGTTTGCGGCGATGAGAGAGGTTCTAACACGCGGGAGGTGATTCGCGGGTTCGACCAGTAACTTGGTTAGCAAATATAAAGAAGGAGTGATTACGTGATGTTCACAACCAAAAGGAGTCTTATCGCCCTCGTCGTTCTGGCGATGTTCCTGCTTTCCAGCCTCGGGCTGGCCCAGGCGGCAGGCCAGGTTCTGACCCCCGGGAAATGGGCGCCGACTACTTACAAGTCCATGCAGAGCCTGATCGACACTTACGGCAAGAACGGGCCGAGTTACAGCTCGCAGAATAAGCCGTATGTGGTGTTCGACTGGGACAACACCTGCATAATGAACGACACCGAAGAAGCCCTCTATATGTACCAGATCGAGAATCTGGCCTTCAAGCTGACGCCTGAGGAAATGGGTGCCCTTGTCCGCAAGAACGTTCCCGATGGCCCTTTTGTCAAGGACTATAACAACGCCGCCGGCGAGCCGGTGACCGTCGACGCCGTAGCCACCGACATCGAAAACAGCTACACCTTCCTGTACAATAACTATGTCGGCTTCGGCGGCACCATGAGCCTCGCCGATATCAAAAAGACCGACCAGTACCTCGACTTCCGGGCCAAAATGTGGTATGCCTACGACGCCATCGGCGAAACTCATGGCACAAAAGTAAGCTACACCTGGGTCCTCTTCTTCTTCAAAAATATGACCACCGCCGAGGTGCAGGCCCTTGCCGAAAAATCCAACGACTACGCTCTCGGCCAGGCCATCGCCAAGGATAAGTGGGTCAGCCCGGCCTCGCTGCCCGGCAATGCCGGCGTCGTTGGCGTCTCCCGTACCACCGGACTACGGCTTACCGAAGAGATCGCCGACCTGATGAACACCTTCCGGGCCAACGGCATCGACGTCTATGTCTGCACAGCCTCGCTGGAAGACGTCGTGGCTGTTTTCGCCACCAATCCCAAGTATGGCTACAACCTGCCGCGGGAAAATATAATCGGTATGCGGCTGGAAAAAGCCAATGGCGTAACTACCGACCAGTACAAAAAAGCCTGGGTCCAGACGGCTGAGCACGGCAAGACGCTGGCTATTTCCCAGGTCCTTGCCAGCATGCGCGGCGATCCCCTGTTCATCGCCGGCGACAGCTCGGGCGACTACAACATGATGACCGAGTTCCCCGGTATTAAACGGGTGCTTATCGTCAACCGCCTTAAAGGCGGCAAATTCGGCAAACTGTGCGCCGAAGCGGCTGCCACCCTGGGCAAGCCTGACGCCAAGTTTCTCCTCCAGGGCCGCGACGAAAACACCGGCCTGTGGATACCCACCGAAAAAATGATCAAACTTGGACGCACAACCCAAGCGCTTATCGCCCAGTAAGAAAAGCACAGTAGCGGCCGGCCGTTAAGGCTGGCCGCTACCTGGTGCCCGGCGGGCATGGGTAGCTCAAAAGGTAAACTTTTCTTTAACAGTAATAATTACCCTGGAACAGATTGACAGGAAAATCAAGTATATAATATAATTAAATAGACAGTTGTTAGAATTTTCTGGGATTTAAAAAGCAGATTAGATATATCTCAGCATGCTTGGCGGGCTGCGTAATTGTTTTGCTTTTGCAGCCTCAAATGAATATACAGTTGTGACAAAAGCGAGAAAGTCACCACTTTTTTGCTTTTTTATTTGTTTGAGTGGTTTTTTTTGCCGCCGAATATAGTCGGCGCTGCAGAAGGGAGTGAAGGGAATTTGTTTTGGGACATAATCGCCCTGCTGGTAATCTGCGCAGCCTTCCTGTTTCTACTGACCAACGGCCTGCATGACGCCAGCTCGGTTGTGGCGACAATGATAGGCTGCGGCGCAGCCCAGCCTTTTCACGCAGTCGCCTTTGCCGGCGTACTCGAACTATTGGGGGCGATTTTCGGCGGCAGCGCTGTCGCCTATACGGTGGCCAAGATGATAAACGTGGCTCCGGGACGCGTGCTGCTGCTGCTGCTGCTCGTAGCCCTTGCAGCAGCTACCGCCTGGAATGTATTTACCTGGCAGATCGGTCTGCCGTCCAGTTCGACCCATGCCCTTATCGGCGGCCTGATCGGTACGGTGTGCATAGCTACCGGACCCCAGGACGTCGTCTGGGGCTTCAGTGAACTTGCCGCGGGGCAATTGACGGGGATTGCCAAGGTTGTCGCCGGCTTGGTCATTTCGCCGGTCGTCGGTTTCCTCGTCGCCTTTATCATGCAGATTGTCGTGGAAGGCGTCCTCAAGAACCAGAACTTCGCCTTTACTAACCGCTGCCTGAAACGGGTCCAGTGGCTGGTGGTCGGTACGTTGGCCTTCAGTCATGGCGCCAATGACACGCAAAAGGCAATGGGGGTTATCATCCTGGCGCTGATGGCGGCTGGCTACACGGCCGCCGGGTCCTACGAGATTCCGCTGTGGCTACGGATGGCCGTTGCCGTCATCATGTTCGCCGGCATTCTCTGCGGCGGCTGGTCGATCATGCGAACGCTGGGACGGGGGATATTCGCTCTGCGGCCCATTCATAGCTGCGATTCCCTCTTTGCCTCCGGGACGTCCCTGCTTGCCGCCACCGAACTCGGCGCCCCTGTCTCGACAACCCACCTGGTGGTGGGGTCGATAATCGGCGTGGGGGCGGCTGACGAGCACCGGATGGTCAACTGGCAGACCGGTAAAAACATGGTGGTGGCCTGGTGTGTCACTATTCCGGCAGCCGCGCTGCTGGCAGCCTTGCTGTACTTGCCGCTGCAATGGCTTGTGGTCAACTTTTGGGGTGCCTTGTAAGCCGGCGGGCGGCGGCAAGGCCACAAGACGGAGGAGGGATAATATGGCGGCTAAAAATATCATGGATCGATTAATTCCACCCAAGTTCGATTTCTACAGCATGCTGACAAGGCAAGCCGAAGTGACGGCCGAAGGGGTAGCCTGCCTTGTGCGCTGGCTGGAGACGCCTTCGGCCGATAACTACCTGCGTCTGATGCAACTGGCGGACGAGGCTGATGTTATCAGGCTCAATATGGAAAATTGCCTGGGCAAGTCATTTTCGACCCCGTTTGACAGGCAGGACATGTACGTATTCTCCGTCCGCATGGACCGCATCATTGAGGTTGCCAAAAGCACCGCCCTGGCGGTAGAAGCCTACGGAGTCACCCCAGACCACAACTTTATTGCCATGGCCTCAAATCTCAGCATCGGCATTGCCGACCTGGCCCAGGCCACCGCTATGCTGGCGGTAAACCCGTGCGAGTCGGAAGCCTGGATCGAAAAGATGCGGCGGAGCATGGTCGAGGTCGGCAACCACTATCGGACCGCCCTGGCCCACCTGTTCGCCGCCGGCGACTCAATGGCGGCCCTGAAAGGCCGGGAGGTGTACAACGAGCTCAAGGACGCCGCCGAATGGGCTGAGTTGACGATCGACGTTTTCCATAAGATAATCGTTCGCCTGGTCTAGGCGGATGGCCGGGAGAAGGAGGGACGGAGCCTGTTCCTGAAGACAGATGTTCCGCTTGTCGGGTTGGCGGCTTTGCCGCTTTGGGCCCAGGCCGCACAGAGCGGGCCGGACAGCCGGGAGATGAAGCTGCTCATCAAGACCGCGGTTTTCACCGACCGGATCGCCGGCTGCCAGCAGTGCTGGTCAGTTGTCAAGGATGTTGCCGCCGAAATGGGCATCCCGGTGATCGAAGCCAAGACCCCTTTTACTGAGGATGTCAGAAGAGTGGTATACTACGATACCCCCAATATGGACCTGACGAAAAAAGACTATATCATCCGTCAACGCATCAGATTCGTCGACGGCCAGCCGTGCAATATCGGCGACCTGACCCTCAAATACCGCACCGCCGGCACCGGCACTGTTCCCGACGATGCCGTGGTGACAGCGCCGGCATACAAGTCTTTCGTTTCCTACCAGCAGGATCTGGCCGGCTTTGTCAACGGCCAGCTTGGCAAGAATGTCGGCGAGATGTCGGTGAGCCGGACGATAAAGAAGGTACCCGCCGAAATGGATGGGAACAACCTTGCCTTCTTTGCCGGCTACTTTCCCAGCCTGGACAAACTGGGCATTTCCCTGGAAGAGGCGCTCTTCCTTATCAACGGGAAAGTTATCAAAGAATACAGGGTTTCGCCCGGCGAACTTGATTTCGGCGACGGCATGAAAAGCGGCCCGGACTTTTCGATCTGGTATGATTTCGATTTCACCACAGGCAAGCCGATGGTCGCCGAGCTTTCCTTCAAATGCCCGTTTGGGCCGGAAGCCCCGGCCGGGGCGGTGGCCAAGGCCGAGGCCTTCTTCGGCGCCCTGCAGATGAAAATGAGCGAAAGCCTTGAACCCGGTAAAATGAAGGTTAAGTTCGTGTTTGACGCCGGCCTTGCGGCCGCGCGGGCGGACAGCGGTGATGAGTAACTTCGCAGCAACCCTGCGGAGTTATTTATTTGCCGGAAAGCATGAAGCTAACAGTCAAAAGCAGGAAGAGGGGCGGGCGACGGGGAAAAACAAAACAAAACAGTTTTCATTTGCTTAAAGTGAGGAATGATCGCCGGTGGCGGCTGGAAGAACGGTTTTGAAACTGCGGACCAAAATCACTCTGCTGGTATTCGTGGTCGTAGCCCTGGCGTTATTTACCGCCAACATCGTGATAAGCGATAAGGTCAAGGGCAACACCGAGAAGAGCCTGGCGGAAAAGGCGGCCGACATCGCCCGCATAGCCGCCCGTTCCCGCGTGGTCATCGACGGCCTTACCGGGCGAGGCAACGCCGGCGACGTCCAGGCCTTCGCCGAGGAAATCCGCCGGGTAACCAATGTGGAGTTCATCGTCGTGATGGACATGAACAGCATTCGCCTGTCCCACCCGAATGTCGTCAGGATCGGCGAGCCTTTCGTCGGCGGCGACGAAGGCGCCGTCCTGGCGGGCGAGGAATACATATCCGAGGCCATCGGCACACTGGGACCGTCGCTGCGGGCCTTCTGTCCGGTGTATGGCCCTGACGGCCGCCAAGTCGGCGCGGTATCGGTAGGCATTTTGCTGGACAAAGTGCAGCAGGCGGTCGACCAAAGCCGTGCCGGCATCTACCTGGCCATCTTCATCGGCCTGCTCGTCGGCATCGTTGGCGCGGTCTTCCTAGCCGGCAATGTCAAAAAAACGCTGTTCGGCCTCGAACCGTCGGCTTTCGCCCGCCTGATGCAGGAAAGGGTCGCCATGCTGCAGTCGGTGCGGGAAGGCATAATCGCCGTCGACAAAGACGCCGTGATCACCCTGGTCAACGGCGAGGGCCTGCGGCTGATGGCCCGGGCCGGCCTTAAAGGCGACCCCCTCGGCCAGGACGTCGAAGCCTTTGTGCCCAATACCCGCCTGAAAGACGTACTGGAGACAGGCATTGCCGAGCACGACCAGGAGCAGGACCTGAACGGACTCATCCTGCTGACCAACCGGGTGCCGATAATGGTCGACGGGGAAATCGTCGGCGCCATCGCCACCTTCCGCGACAAAACCGAAATCAAGCAACTGGCCGAGCAGCTCACCGGCGTCCGCAACTACGCCGAGGCTCTCCGGTCCCAGGTCCATGAATTCATGAACAAGCTGCACGTCATCTTAGGCATGGTCCGGCTGGAATGTTTCGATGAGCTCGCCGCTTACATAAGCGGCGTGGCCCAGCAGTATCAGCACGAAGTCGGCTTTGTCGCCAGGCGGATCAAGGACCCCGTGCTGGCCGGCTTTCTCCTCGGCAAGCTCAGCCGGGCCCGTGAAGCCGGGGTGGAACTGAGTCTGGACGAGGACTCCTGCCTGCCGGCGCCCGGTGATTCCGCGGTCATTCACGAGCTTATAACCATAAGCGGCAATCTTGTCGACAACGCCTTCGAAGCGGTTGAGAACTCGCCGCAGAAAAGAGTCGATATCAGCCTGGCCTGCGACCGCGGCCTGCTTACCCTGGTGGTCAGCGACAGCGGCGGCGGCGTGCCGGCCGAGCGGCGTCAGGACATCTTCGCCCAAGGCTACTCGACCAAGGCGGCCGGCCGGGGCATGGGCCTGTTTCTCGTCAGGCGCAGCCTCGACAAACTCGGCGGCCAGATCGCCGTCGCGGCCGCGCCGGGCGGCGGCGCCAGGTTTACGGTAACCCTGCCGTATCACGCTAAGGATGGTACTTATGATTAGGGTGCTTATTGTCGAAGATGACCCGATGGTGGCCGAATTCAACCGGCGGTACCTGGAAAAAGTGCCCGGCTTCGTTCTCGTGGCCATCGCCAGGTCGGCCAAGGAAGCGCTTGCTCTCCTCGACAAGCGGAACATCGACCTCCTGCTATTGGACGTTTTCATGCCAGGTATGAACGGGCTGGAACTACTGGCGACCATCCGGGAAAAAGACCGCGATGTCGATGTCATCATCGTATCGGCGGCCAGCGATAACCAGACCATCAAAAAGGCCCTCCGTTACGGCGCCGTTGATTACCTTGTCAAACCCTTCGAGTTCGAGCGCCTTAGCAAGGCCCTGACCGCTTACCGGGACGGCGTGGTTTTTATGCGCAAGCAGGCGGTCGTCAACCAGACCGACCTTGACCACCGCATCCTCCATCGCGATCTCCCGGGGGCGGCTGAGCTGCCCAAGGGCCTCGACCGCAACACCTTGAAAAAGATCTGCCAGACGCTGGAAGCGGGGGCCGGCGAAACCTTCACCACCGAGGAACTGGCCGGCCGCATCGGCGTTTCGCGCGTATCGGCCCGCAAGTACCTGAAGTTCCTGCTGAAACTTGAGCTTTTGGAACTCGAGGTGGCCTACGGCTACATCGGTCGGCCCCTGTACAAATACCGTTATCACGGTTCGCGGGCTGATGCCCTGCAAAAATACCTGTAAACACGAAAACGACAAAGTTCGCCTTTACCTGGCCGTAAATTTTTTTTTAGTTACTAAAAGATTAATAAAATTACATAACTGGGCGCTAATTTCCCGGAAATACTATGATTAAACCAAATATAACTTATTTGGGAGGTATTATCCATGGCCGTGAACATTCGGGAAGAAGCGCTCAAAGTACGGCGGGAAAACCAGGGCATCCTGACGACGGCGGGAAAAGTGCCGCTGAAAAACCGCCAGGACCTTAGCATCCTTTACACGCCGGGCGTTGCCGAGCCCTGTAAAGACATCAAGGTGAACAAGGACCTTTCCCTCGAACTGACCTGCCGCGGCAACATGGTGGCCGTAGTATCCGACGGCACCCGCGTCCTCGGCCTCGGCGACATCGGCCCGGAAGCCGCCATCCCGGTGATGGAGGGCAAATCAATCCTCTTCAAAGTTTTCGGTGATGTCGACGCCGTCCCCATTTGCCTAGATACCAAGGATCCGGACAAGATCATCGAGACCGTCCGCCTCCTGCAGCCGACTTTCGCCGGCATCAACCTTGAGGACATCTCCTCGCCCAAATGCTACGACATCGAAGACAAGCTCAAAGAAATCATGGATATCCCCGTTTTCCACGACGACCAGCACGGTACGGCCATTGCCGCCCTCGCCACCCTCATCGGCGCCCTGCGGTTCGTCAAGAAAGACATCAAGACCGCCAGGCTCGTCGTTAACGGCGCCGGTGCCGCCGGCACGGCTATCGGCCGGCTGATCGTCCAGGCCGGCGCTCAGAACCTCGTGATGGTCGACATAAACGGCGCCCTCTATGACGGCATGCCCGGCCTCAACCGCGTCCAGGGGGCTCTAGCCAAAAGCACCAACAAAGAAAAGAAACAAGGCAAACTAGCCGACTTCGCCAAAGGCGCCGACGGCCTCATCGGCGTATCCGGCCCCGGTCTGTTTACCAAAGAAATCATCGCCTCGATGGCCAAGGACGCCATCGTTATCGCCATGGCCAACCCGGTGCCGGAAACCTCCTACGAGGACGCCAAGGCAGCCGGAGCCAGCGTTGTCGGCACCGGGCGCTCGGATGCCCCCAACCAGACCAACAACGTCACCGTTTTCCCCGGCGTCTTCCGGGGGGCCCTCGACGTGCGGGCCCGTCAGATAAACGAAGAAATGAAGCTGGCTGCGGCTTACGCCATCGCCGACCTGATTGCCGAGCAAGACCTGCGCGAGGACTATGTCGTTGTCGACGCCTTCGATCCGCGGGTAGCCCCGGCGGTCGCGGCGGCGGTCGCCAAGACGGCCATGGCCACAGGCGTCGCCCGCGTTCAGGCCGACCCTGAGGCAATCCGGCGCAACACCGCCGCCAGAACGAAAAAATAAAAGGGGGTGTCCGGCAAGCGAGTTTTATCGTGA
>JAEZLU010000178.1 GCA_023415075.1 Bacillota bacterium | reverse complement strand
CAGCAGATTGTCTGCCTGCCGTACCGGGTGGTCATCAAGATTGTCGCCAGCCGGCCGGCCGATATCGACGGTATCACGCACTGAAGGACAAAGCCATGAAAACAAATCGCCTGGTTACGCTGGCCCTTTTTATCGCCATCGCCGGCGTCCTGCACGCCGTCGAAGGCTGGCTGCCGCTGCCGGTGCCGGTGCCGGGAGCCAAACTGGGGCTGGCCAATATCATATCGCTTTTAGTGATTGAACTCTACAGCTGGCGGGATGCGCTGGCGGTGGCTGCCTTACGGGTTCTTCTCGGTTCGCTGCTTGGCGGCGCCCTGCTGGGGCCGGCCTTTGCCATGGCAATGAGCGGCGCCCTGGTGTCCACCCTGGTTATGGCCTGGGTTCACCGCCGGTGGCGGCCGGCGGTATCGCTGGTCGGCATCAGCCTCCTGGGAGCGGCTGCCCACAATCTGGCTCAGATAACCGCCGCCGCACTGCTGGTGTCCAGCGCTGGCCTCTACTGGTACCTGCCGTATCTGCTGCTCTTCGCATTGCCGACAGGATTGACCACCGGTTTCACGGCCATCTTCTTCTTGGACAAGTTGCCGCGGCCTGATGGAAAAAGTTACTGACATCGCAAGGAATTGACGGACAACCTGTAGAAAAATAAAAGGATACCCATAAAGGTTAGTCGTCAGTTAGGGGGGTTATACTGGTGAAAGGCGCTGTAGGCAAAAGTTTCGGCACCTTAGCCTTATTTCTCATTCTCGGGGCGGTACTTGGCGGCATTCTCGGCGAACTCATCGCCGGCAGCTCACTCGGCGGTCTGACGCCCTATCTGGTTAGAACCTTTCCTGTGTTCGACCTGCCGCCGACCACGGTCAACTTGTACATCGTAAAGTTTATCTTCGGCTTGTCGCTGCACCCCAATTTGATAAGCCTGCTCGGCGTGATCGCAGCCTACGTGCTTTTCCGCCGGTTCTGATCAGGAGGCTCTGCATGGCCATTATTCTGGCGTCCGCTTCGCCGCGGCGGGAGGAACTGCTGCGGCAGGTGGGCTGTGAATTCACGATAATTACCAGCGATGTCGCTGAGGACAACGACAAGGCGCTGCCGCCGGCCGAGCTGGCCGTTGGCCATGCCCGGGCCAAAGCCGTATCCGTGGCCGGACAGGTGGCAGCGGATGATGTTGTTATCGGTGCCGATACAATTGTCGTGTTGGCCGGACAGGTTTTCGGCAAGCCCCAGGATGCGGCCGACGCCCGCCGGATGCTGCTGGCGCTGGCCGGGCGGGAACACCAGGTGATGACCGGCGTTGCCGTGGTAACCGGCGGCCGGGTGTACAGCGACCTGGCGGTGACTAATGTCCGTATGCGGGCATATTCTGATGCCGCCCTCGACAAGTACCTGGCCAGCGGCGAACCGATGGGCAAAGCCGGCGCCTATGCCATCCAGGGGCTGGGAGCCCTTTTGGTTGAAGGCATCACCGGTTGCTATGCCAACGTCGTCGGCCTGCCCCTCGTTACCCTGGACAAGCTGCTATATGAGGCGACGGGAGCTGGGTTGTTATGAAAGCCCCTATTACCGACCGTCCGTTGACGCTTAAAGACTTGCCTGCTGATGAACGGCCGCGGGAGAAACTCATGGCCAACGGGCCGGCAACCCTCGGCAACGCCGAACTGCTCGCCATCCTGCTAAGAACCGGCACCCGCCGGGACTCGGCTGCCCGGCTGGCTGAGCAGCTGTTGGTCAAGCACGGGCTGGCCGGACTTGGCAGCCTGATGCCAGGTGAAATGAGCAGTATCAGGGGCATCGGCCCAGCCAAGGCGGTCACGGTTGCCGCCGCGGTCGAACTCGGCAAACGGATGGCGGCCCTGGCAGCCGCCGAGCGGCCGGTGCTGCGGTCGCCGCGGGAAGCGGCCGAGCTGATGATGCCACGCCTGCGCTATGAAAAGAAAGAGCGCTTTATCGCTTTACTGCTGTCGACAAAAAATCATCTCCTGGGTACGCCTACTATCTCAGTGGGCACTCTCAGCGCGTCGCTCGTAGATCCACGGGAACTTTTCCGGGAGGCGATAGTGACGAACGCAGCCTCCCTCATCCTTGTTCACAACCATCCCAGCGGTGATCCGACCCCCAGTCCGGAGGACACGGCTCTGACCAGGAAACTGGTTGAAGCCGGCCGGTTACTGGACATTTCGGTTCTCGACCATATCATTATCGGCGATGGCAAGTATGTTAGCCTCAAAGAACAGGGAATACTATAACAGTCATGTTCTATTGTTAACGAAAGGGGTCAAGTTTCTGATGAATATATTTGGATCGCTTTCCCGAGATATGGGGATAGACCTTGGCACAGCCAATACCCTGGTGCATGTCAAGGGTAAAGGTATTTTACTCAACGAACCGTCGGTCGTCGCCATCCAGCGCGATACCGGCGAGGTGCTGGCGGTCGGCGAGGAGGCTAAGCTGATGATCGGCCGGACTCCGGGCAACATAGTAGCCATTCGGCCGCTTAAGGACGGCGTTATCGCCGACTTCGACGTCACCCAGGCCATGCTGAAGTACTTTATCCGCAAGGCCATGTCCTCGCAGTCATTTATCCGGCCGCGGGTCATCGTCGGCGTTCCCTCAGGCGTCACCGAAGTAGAGAAGCGGGCTGTCATCGACGCCACCATTCAGGCTGGGGCCCGCGAGGCTTACCTCATCGAGGAACCAATGGCCGCGGCTATCGGCGCCGGCCTGCCGGTCCATGAGCCGACCGGCAATATGGTTGTCGACATCGGCGGCGGCACCACCGAGGTGGCGGTTATATCGCTCGGCGGCATCGTCACCAGCCGGTCGATCCGCATCGGCGGCGACGAGATGGACGAAGCCATCGTCCAGTACATCAAACGTACTTATAACCTGATGATCGGCGAGCGGACCGCCGAGGAAATCAAGATAAATATCGGCTCAGCCATCCCCCCGGTTGACGACCGGGCCATCGACATCCGGGGCCGCGATCTGGTCAGTGGCCTGCCGAAAACGCTGTCCATCAGGGCCCATGAGATTCAGCGGGCCCTGAGCGAGCCAGTCTACGGGATACTCGAAGCCGTAAAGGTGACGCTGGAAAAAACGCCGCCCGAACTGGCCGCCGATATCATGGACCGGGGTATCGTCATGACCGGCGGCGGTTCTCTCTTGCGTGGCCTGGACAAGCTGCTCAACAAAGAAACCGGCATGCCTGTCCATATAGCCGAGGAACCGCTCAACTGCGTGGCTATCGGTACCGGAAAAGCCCTCGACAGCATCGATCTTCTGAAAAGAGTGCTCATGTCGCCGAAAAAGCTGGGATAGTAGACCTGGAGTCGCGGCAACGATTATAAGATAATAACTGCGCATGCTTTGTTGTGGGACATTGGAGTAGGAGAGGAAATAAGTGCGTTTCTTTTATAAAAAGGCGGTCATCCTGGCGGTGGCTGTAATAACCGTCTTTTTGCTGGCGGTATCGGTAGGCCGCGGTAAATACGGCTTCGACTGGAGCGAAAGAGCCGTCACAGTTCTGCTGGCGCCGGTCGAGTACGTCGCCGCCAAAGTGAGCTACGGCTTCCGGCAAGCCGGCACATCGACTGGCCGGCTTTTCAACGTATATAACGAAAACCAGGCCCTGCGTACTGAAAACGAGCAACTGCGCCAGACCGGTATTGATAACACCGAAATCATGGCCGAAAATGCCCGCCTGAAGGCTATGCTTGACTATAAGAAAACGGCGCCGCAGTTTGATTTTCTTCTGGCAACCGTCGTCGGCCGCGACCCGGGTACCTGGACCAACGTCATTATAATTAACCGGGGAACCGACCATGGTGTGGCTAAAGACATGGCGGTAGTGACTCCGGCCGGCCTGGTCGGCAGTGTCGTCCAGGCCTACGGCAGTAGCGCCAAGGTTCAGCTTATTCTTGATCCGCGCAGCGCTGTCGGCGCTATCGTCCAGCGGCCCGAATCGCGGATAGCGGCCATTGTTGAAGGCAGCGCCGCTAAGCCACCGGCCCTCAGGATGGTCAACATTGCCCGTGATGCCGACGTCATAAAAGGCGACAAAATTGTCACCTCCGGCTTCGGCGGCATTTATCCCAAAGGACGTTTGGTAGGCGAAGTGACCGATGTGGTCAACGAGGAAGGCGGCCTTCTAAAATACGCCATCCTCAAACCGGCTGTCGACTTCGACAGACTGGAGGAAGTGCTGGTTATTGTCCGGTCGCGTGAACCGGCACCGGCCCCGCCAAGCCAGTCGGGCCCGCCGGCCGTCGTCCCCGAGGTCAAGCAATGAGGCCCCTCGTATGGGGCCTTGTTGTGGTGCTTTTACTGGTGCTGCAGGCCACTGTGCTGCCCCTCGTGGCCATAGGCGGCGTCAGACCCGACCTCATTCTGATTGCCTCGATATCGGCCGGCCTGCTTTTGGGCCGCGAACATGGCGTGGGGCTGGGTTTCTTTGGCGGCCTTTTGCAGGATCTGACCTCAGGCAACATTTTTGGCCTCAACATACTGGCCAAAATGGCGGTAGGCTATCTGGCCGGCCAAATGGAGCGCAAAGTATTCAAAGAAAACATCCTGTTGCCACTCTTGGCCGTCATGCTTGGTACGGGCGTCCACAGTGTGGTGGCCATTTTTCTCCTGCTGACCGGCGGCTACAAAGTCGATGTCCCGGTGGAGCTGGCCAACGCCCTCTACCTTGTCGGCTACAACGCCGTGCTGGCCATCCCGGTTCACCGCTTGGTTTTTCTCATCGCCCGCGACGAGATGCCCGACCCCAACGCATGACCATGCGAAGCATAAAGCGAGAGGAGGGTTGCCGCCATGCTGGCCAGGCGTTTAGGCCATAGACTTGATTTACTCGGACTTTTTGTAGTTCTTGTATTCGTTGCCCTGGTCGCCCGCCTGGGCTACCTGCAGGTGGTGCAAGGCCAGTATTACAACAGGCTGGCCGACGGCAACCGCATCAAACTCATCCCGGTGATGGCTCCCCGCGGCACCTTCTACGATCGCAACGGCGTGCCGCTCGTGTCCAACCGACCGGGCTTTACCGTCACTCTTGTACCCATTTCCGGCCCCATTCCGGATGAAGTAATAACCAAGCTTGCCGGCATTCTCGGCATGAATGTCGCCGAGATTCAGGCCAAGATCGCCCAGCAGAGCGGGCCTTTCGAGCCTGTCCGCGTAAAGACCGACATCGGCCCCGAGATCGTCACCCGCATCGAAGAGCGCCGCCAGGATTTGCCCGGTGTCGTTATCGAAATCCAGCCCATCCGCAATTATCCCAATAATGACCTGGCGGCCCACGTTTTCGGCTATGTCAGTGAAATCAACGACGTTGAGCTGGAAAAACGCAAAGCCGAGGGTTACCGGCCGGGCGACATTATTGGCAAGTTCGGCCTTGAAAAGGTCTATGACAAAGAAATCCGCGGCAGCGACGGCGGCGGCCAGGTGGAAGTCGACGTAAACGGCCGGCCGATCCAGGTGCTTGGCAAAAAAGAGCCGGTTCCCGGTAAAAATCTCCAGCTGACCATCGATTACCGTATCCAAAAGGCGACGGAAGAGGCCATTGACGCCCAACTGAAGTATCTCCAGACCAAGACCGAGTTTACCAACGCCAAAGGCGCCGCCGCCGTCGTAATGAACCCCAAGACTGGCGAAATCCTGGCAATGGTCAGCCGGCCTGCCTTCAACCCCAACCTCTTTGCCGGCGGCATATCAACCAAGGACTGGAAACTCATCAACGATAACCCGTTCCACCCCATGGACAATAAAGCGATTTCCGGCGAGTATCCGCCAGGCTCGACCTTCAAAATCGTTACCGGCACGGCGGCCCTCGAACTCGGCAAGGTCACACCGGAGGAAAAAATCCTCGATACCGGCACCCACTGGGTCATTCCCAAAGGCAACGCTCAGGGCGAAGCCCTCGGCTGGATAAACTTCAAAGAGGCTCTCTCCAAATCCGACAACGTCTACTTTTATGAGATGGGCAACCGCCTTGGGATAGACAACCTGGAAAAATACGCCCGCATGTACGGCCTGGGTGCTTACACCGGCATCAACCTGCCGGGCGAATCGGACGGCCTTGTAGCCAACCGGGCCTATAAGGAGAAGGTCTACAAGGAAGACTGGTACCTTTCGGAAACGTTTGACGCCGCCATCGGCCAGGGCTTCCAGCTGGCCACGCCGCTGCAGATGGCGGTGCTCGTCAGCCAGGTGGCCAACGGCGGTCACCGCTACCGCCCCTACCTTGTAAGCAAGATGCTGGCGCCCGGCGGCGAAGCCGT
>JAEZLU010000145.1 GCA_023415075.1 Bacillota bacterium | reverse complement strand
CTGAAGTCGCGCGGGTCTCGGCCTGGGAAGACCTCAAGATGGTGGCCGTATCCCGCCTGATGCTGGATAACTTCCGCCACATCAAGGCCTACTGGGTGATGCTGACCCTGCCGGTCGCCCAGCTGGCTCTCGGGTTTGGCGCCGACGACATCGACGGTACGGTCGCCGAGGAAAAGATCGGCCACGCCGCCGGCGCCAAAACGGCCCAGCGCCTAAGCAAGGACACCCTCATCGCCACAATCCGCCAGACCGGCCGTAGGCCGGTCGAACGGGACTCTGTTTATAACATTGTCAAAGAGTATTAAGATAATGCAAAAGTTCTGCCAGACCGAATGGTCTGGCAGAACTTTTCTGCTTATAATGGGCCGTTCAGAAGCCCCAATGGGCTTTATCAACGGCCTGTTCACTGGCTTTGGGCGATGTCCTGACGGAGCACGGCCGCCTCATGCAAATAGATATGCTTAATATCGCGCTGACCTTTGTCGGTATTCCAGAGGATGAGCACCCGCAGGCAACGGGGCACGCCGTCGGGATTGTCGATCTCCTGGGTGCCGAACAGCGGCACCGCCGACCAGCCGAGGGCCCGGGCGGCAGCCGCCGGGAAAGCGGCGTCGAGGTCGGGCGTGGAGCTGAAAATTATCGCCCCCACGTCCTCGATGTCGATATTATTCTCTTCTTTAAGAGTCGTGAGCAGTTCGGCCGTCCGGACGAGTACCTGCTCCCGTTCGTTTATCTGGACCGTGGTGGCTCCGCGCACGCCACGCAGCATGGCAAATCCCCCCTTCCCGGGAAATACTATCTAGTTCGCGCCCTTGACCCTTGTTTCCTCCTTGATCTTGGGTCAAGGCGCCGGTGGCCCAGAAAAAAACCCGGGCAACCCGGGTTTTTTTCTGCAGCTATTGGTGCGCAAAGGTATGGCAGTTGGTCTGTTCGCTTTGGCCGGCCTGACGACCGCCGCCGTCGACGTTGACCTCGATGGCCGAGGCGTTGCAGCGCTCACCCTGCTCCCAGTAACGGCAACTCTCAACCTTGCATTTGACACCAGGAAGGGCCATTTCTTTTCACCTCCTTAAAAACCAATCCTAGTATTCCTTGGTAAGCAGCTCTTTTATGCCGCCGAAAAAGATAAACCGGGGGATACCCCCCGGTTCATACCGGTTTCCAACCTTCAAGATAAAGGGACTTGAAGCCGAAAATGCTGCTGACCTCGATTGTAACGGGAAAAGGCGGATCAAATCCCGGCGGCAGGTAGACGTCGACGCCGTCAATCACCTGCAGACGATATGCGTCGGCGTTTTTCGGTTTGCCCAGTCGCACGGACGGGCTGAAGCGGATGCGGCCTCAGCACATGCCTACACCCCTGATGTCCAGAAGATGGGCCGTCTGGCCCCTGGTCAATATGTATTCGCGGGCCTTGGCGCTCACGTCGAGGGTCATGAAGTCACCTCCCCCGCTATATTTCGGCTAACTGCCGGCGAAGTCCTTCCAGGCCGGCCGCTATATCCTCGGTCTGGGCCGCGGCCACCGCCGGGAAGGCGCCCACCTCGATAGTCTCAAGAAGGGGCCGCTGACGGGACTGGTCGTAATAAACGCCGTACCAGACGCCGCTGACGCCGCTTTCCAGCCATTCGGCAGGCTCGGCGCTATTTTCGAGACTGATGCGGAGACCGCCTTCGCCCAGCAGGTCCCGGATGGCCTGCCGGTCAGCCGGGGAAAGGCCCATTTTGTCGATATAAATCGTCCAGCCTTGGCCGCCGGTAATGAACCGTTCGACGGCAGCGGCTACTTCGGCCACCACCGCCTTGGCGTTGGCCGGAATGCTAGTGTCAGCCGTCATTTTCCGTCACCTCCACCTGCCAGGCGGCCAGTTCGGCCACCACCGCCGCTACCACCGGCTCGACCGCGGCAGCCACTGCCGGCGTTAAGTCGAGGCCGATCGCAAGCGAAGCCGGTTCAACCCCCAGCACAACCACCTCGGAAACCGGGCGGTCGGTAGCAGCCAGCACGGCTAGCACGTCCTTAATGCCAAGCTCGTGCAGCGATACCTTGTCGCGGAAGTATGCCTTGACTTCATCGCCGGCCAAGCGGTAGAAAGTGGCCGGCGGCCCGTCGCCGGCGATGGCGTCGACGATGACGAGCCGCTCAGTGCCTGTGAGAAACCGCAGCAGGTCCATCCCCAGGGTACCGCCGTCCAGGACCTGAACGCCAGCCGGAAAACGGTAGCGGCGGGCGAGTTCCTCGATCACCCGGACGCCGAAGCCCTCATCCGAGAGCAGAATGTTGCCGATCCCCAGTACGGTTGTCTGCTTCATTGACTATATCTCCTACGTCGGCCGGTTGATGGGCCAAGAACTTCACGCCGGAAAACATGCTGGAAATCTCCCCTTCGCGTTCCATGAAATCGGCCCTCACGGCCATGTAAACATGGACAATGGCGAAGATGATGATAAACCAGGCGACATAGTGGTGGATAAGGTGAGCATAGTACTCGTTGCCGAAAAAGCCGTTAAACGGACCAAAAAGCTTGGCTCCCAGGCTATTGGGATTGACCATGAAATACATCGCGAAGCCGGTAACCGCCTCGAGGGCGATGAAGAAATACACCGCCAGGTACGAGGTACGAGCCAGTGAGTTGCGCAGGTACGGCTCATGGCTGGGCTGCAGGAAAAGATAGTGGCGGGTGATATCGATAAGCCCCTGCCAGTAAAGTTTGGTCCAGACCCGCGGCAGCAGGCGGTCGCCGCGGTTGACGACGAAGCCGTAGATCCTCAGGATGAACGAGGCCACCAGAATGTAGGCCGCCGCGAAATGGATGAAGCGGATGGTCTCCATCGACAACCTCGCCTTGAAGGCGAAGGTGGGTTCCAGTCCCTGGCTGCCGATGAAGAACGGGTTGCCGATGTACAGGCCGGTGGCGAAGAGGACCATGATGGAACACACCATCGTCCAATGGAAAATCCGCAGCCACGGACTATAGACATAGTATTCTTTCAACCGATCCTCGCTCATGCCTCTCCCCCCTAAACCTTGAAATAGGGATCGGTGTGGACGACGCTCAGCTCTTTGCCCTCGGCGTCATAGAGATGAGTAGCACAGGCGATGCACGGGTCGAAGGAGCGGATGGCCCGGACGATCTCCAGCGGCTTGTCGGCGACTTTGACCCTGGTATCGATCATGCTGGCCTCGTATGCGCCGTGGCCGGCCTTGTCGTCGCGGGGACAGCCATTCCAGGTTGTCGGTACGATGGCCTGGTAATTGGCGATCTTGCCGTCCTTGATGACCACCCAGTGGCCCAGCCCGCCCCGCGGCGCCTCGTGGAGGCCGACGCCTTTGGCGTCCTTGGGCCAGCTGGCCGGCTCCCACTTGGCGGTGTTGGCCACCGTGGTGTCGCCGTTACGGATGTTCTTTACCAGTTTATCGAAGTAGTACTTATTGATATAGGCGTACAGTTGGGCCTCGAGGCCGCGGACGGCCGTGCGGCCAACCATGGTCGGCAGCCACACCTCGGGCGGCAGGCCGAGCACCTTGGAAACGGCCTCGATCTGGTCGACAACCATCTTCTCGGCCCAGGTCGGCTGGATAACGCCCTTCTTGACCTTGGTGTAGATGATTATATAGCGGGCCAGCGGGCCGACTTCGGCCATCTTGCCTTTCCACTTCGGCGTCTTCAGCCAGGAATATTTGCCGGCCTCATCAAGATACTTCCATTCTGTCTTCGTACCTTCCTTGGGGCCGGTGAAGTTCTGGTTGGTGACCCCCTCCCATGGGTGAAGGTCCTTGCCGGCCTGCGGGTAATTGTACCAGGAATGCTCGACCCCTTCGGTGAGGATAGCCGGGTCGGCGTAGTCCTTGCCGCTCATCTCGTGATAGACCGCCGCCGCCAGGCCTTTGCCGAAGTTTTCGACCACACCGTTGGAGCGCAGCAGCAGCTTCTTGTGGAAATCGCCGTTGGCAGTGCCGCTGTACGGCTCATCGGGGAAATCGCCGTATCCAAGCACCCGCTCTTTGGCCAGGCCGCCGCCGTCCACATAACCCTTTTGGACATAGATATGGCCAATGGCTAAAAGGTCGGGCAGGTAGAAATAATTCACAAGGTTGATGGCCAACATGATCGATTGATCGACGACCGCCAGCCGTTCACTGTTAACCGGCGCGTTCATGTCGTTCATGGAAATCGCGCAGGGCATGCCACCGACGATGTAGTGCGGATGAGGGTTCTTGCCGCCGAACACTACATGGGAACCAACGAGTTCCCGCTGGCGGTCGAGCATGTTGAGATAATGGCCAACGGCCAGGAGATGGACTTCCGGCGGCAGCGTCTGGTAGTCAGGATGGTCCCACCAGTGGGCGGCGAAGATACCGAGCTGGCCGCTATCGACGATGCTCTTGACCTTGGCCTGGACCGCTTTGTAATAGGCGGTGGTGGCTTTCGGGAAATCCTTCGGATAGGCATCGAAATTGAAATCCATCGGCCCGGACAGCGGCAGGGCATATTTTTCCAACACGACGTTCTGGAGGGCGGCGGTTGCCGCCGGGTCGGCCTTGAGAGCTTCCACCGGGCTTACCCAGTCGAGGGCATGCAGGTGGTAGAAATGGATGAGATGATCCTGGGCCGTCTGGGTAGCATTCATTATGTTGCGCATATAATTCGCGTTTTTGGGGATTTCGATCCCCAGGGCGTCCTCGACCGAACGTAGCGACGCCAGGGCGTGAACAGTGGTGCAGACGCCGCAGATGCGCTGAACGAAAGCCCAGGCGTCACGCGGGTCGCGGTCCTTCAGAATAAGCTCGATGCCCCGCCAGGCGGTGCCGCTCGACAGCGCGTCCTCGACCTTGCCGGTGGCTTCGTCAACTTTTATCTCCACCCGCAGGTGGCCCTCGATACGGGTTACCGGATCGACTACTACTCGCTTCATGCCTCAGGCCCCCTCACTTCTGTTTTTTGCGGCTGGGTAGCCTGCCGCTTGCTCTTTTGCATGGCCGACAGCGCCCCGTGGGCCACCACTCCGGCTACCGCCGCCCCGGCGGCGATCAGGCCGACCTTGTCGGCGTCGGCTATGGTGCCGGGCACCGGAATATTCGGTAGACGCTCGTAGAAGGGGCCGTTGTCCCAGAAGTCCTTGCTGCCGCAGGCAAAGCAGGGCGCGCCCGACTGAATGGGATAGGACAGGCCGTTCCACCAGCGCATATTGCCGCAGGAGTTGTAGGCGACCGGTCCGCGGCAGCCCATCTTGTAAAGGCACCAGCCGGCTTTGGCGCCAGCGTCGTCGAAGCGTTCGACAAACATGCCCGAGTCGAAGAACGGCCGGCGGTAGCAGGTGTCATGAATACGGTTGCCGAAAAACTGCTTGGGCCGGCCCTGACTGTCAAGCGGCGGCAGGGCGCCGAACAGGGCGAAGTGCATGACAACGGAGGTCATAACTTCAGGAATGGGCGGGCAGCCGGGCACCTTGACAATAGGCTTGCCGCTCACCACGTCACTGACTGACACCGACTTGGTCGGGTTGGGTTTGGCGGCCTGGATACCGCCCCAGGCTGCGCAGGACCCGTACTCGATAATGGCCGCGGCACCGGCTGCCGCCTCTTTGAGGGCCGCCAGAAATGAGCGACCGCCCACCATGCAGTGGATGCCGTTGTCGGCCAGGGGCACACCGCCCTCGACCGCTAGGATATACTGGCCGGCATATTTCTTCATGACATCTTTCAGATGATGCTCGAAAGCTTCCCCGGCGGCTGCCGACAGGGTGTCGCTGTATTCGAGGGAAATCATATTCAGGACGACGTCGGAGGCCAGTGGTGACTGCGACCTGATGAAAGATTCGTCACAGCCGGTGCATTCATGGCCGTGGAGCCAGATAACAGGCGGCAGTGCCTTTTTCTCGGCCGCGGCTACAACCTCGGGCAGCATGGTTGGCGAAAGTCCTAACATTCCAGTAACGGCGACGCAAGTTTTCAAAAAACTGCGCCGGCTGAAACCGCGTCTTTGGAATAAATCCCATAATGAATCGCGCTGTTCCACAAGCACCCCTCCTCAAAATCGCTAGCAATCAGACCGCATAAAGCCAGTAGTTAGAATATTCGCTAAATATATCCTGTCCTCCTCTTTGCCTGTCAGGCAGATATTCCGGCAATTCTCACTATATTGATTTCAATTTTACCGCAAAAGCCGCCGTCCTTGAACAAGGCAAATATTTATGATGCCATAGGCAGCGCTTATTCCAGCCTGTTCAACAAGAAAGGCAAGGCCGCCAGCCCTGCCTTTGTCGTTAAATTATCTTCCGCAGTTGCACCACGGTTCCTCGGCCAGGTAATCCCCGTCCGAATAGTAGTAGGCCCGGGCCCGGCAGCCGCCGCAGATATCGCCGAAGCCGCAGCGCCCGCAGCCGCCTTTCAGGGGCTGGTGGCGAAAATCGGCCAGCAAGGCGCTGTCCCGCCAGATTCCATCGAACGGGGTCTGGCGAACGTTGCCGGCCTTGAGCGGCAGGTAAGGACAGGGGTGGACGTCGCCGTTCGGCAGGATGACGCAGTAGCTGGTACCGGCCAGGCAGCCCTTGGAAAAGCGCATCGGTATGCCTTTCTGGCGGGCGATGCGCATGAACTGGGGCGCACAGGTCGGCTTGAGCTCGATGGGCACGCTGGCCTGCTTGGCAAGAATGCGCGTGAGCAGCGACTCATACTCGGCGGTTTTCAGGCTGGTATCCTCAATGTCCTTGCCGCGGCCGGTGGGCACCAGGAAAAAAATATGATGAGCCACCGCCCCCAGTTCGACAGCCAGGTCGGTAATCGCCGTTATCTCGCTCTCGTTCCAGTTCATCACTGTAGTATGAATCTGGAAAGCCAGACCGGCCTCGTGGCAGGCCGCCATTCCCCGCATAGTCTCTTCCCAGGCGCCGGCGTAGCCGCGGAAGTGGTCGTGCTTCTCCTTGTCCCGACTGTCGAGGCTGATACCGGCGCAGGCCAGCCCGGCCGTCTTCAGCCGCCGGGCCGTGTCGGCGTCGATCAGTGTGCCGTTGGTGCCGAGGACCGGCCGCAGGCCGAGCTGGCGGGCGTGGCTGATGAGTTCATAGATGTCGGGCCGCATGAGCGGTTCGCCACCACTGAAAATCATGATCTTGAAACCGGCGGCAGCGATCTCACCTAGTAGTTTCTTGCCCTCGCCGGTCGTGAGTTCCCCGGCCTCGGCCGCCCCGGCGTCTCGGTAGCAGTGAATGCAGCTGAGATTGCAGGCCCGGGTGGTGTTCCAGGAAATAATCATCGCCCTTGTTCCTTCCAGTCCTCAAGGTAACAGGCCGGATCCTCGCCCCACAGATTGCCGCTGACCGCCTCGGCCCGGATGCGGCAGCCGCCGCACAGGTCGCGGTAGCGGCATTCGCCGCAACGCCCCTCGAGGTGGCCACTCTTGGCGCGCAGCTTGGCCAAGAACTCGCCCTGGCTATCCCGCCAGATAGCGCTGAACGGCTTTTCGCGAACGTTGCCGAGGCTGACATGGCCCCAGAACTGGCAGGCATGCACGTTGCCCCGGGGATCGACATTGGCCATTTTCTCGCCGGCCGAGCAGCCGCCGTGCATCTCGAGCAGCTTGCGGATTTCTGCCACCCGCTCGGGCTGGGTGCGCTCGATATGCTGGAGAATGTAGATGCCGTCGGCGTGATTGTCGGTGGTGAGGATCTCGACCTCCACGCCCCGGCGGGCGAAGTCGAGGGTCTTGTCGATAAGCAGCTCGATGGTTTGCCGTTTTTCGGCGGCCGTCGTGTCAAGCTCGGCCATCTCCTTGCCACGAC
>JAEZLU010000137.1 GCA_023415075.1 Bacillota bacterium | reverse complement strand
CCGCTTTTGCCGACGAACAATTTGAGGCCAAGGCCCTTGAACTATGCACTAGGTTTTCAAGAACAATTTACGTTCCCCATGGCGCCATATTGGGGCTGGATGGCATCAGGGACGGCAGGGAAAAGCTAGAATCGGTAACGATAACGACCACAAAGAAGCCGGTAAACTTAGGCAGAACCGATACCGAGCGAACAGTGCTTTTTGACGGACCGACCCGGTCTGCCTGTAAGCTCTATCCCCGAAACGTTAATGTCCACGCCAGCATCGCGATAGCCGGACTGGGTTTTGACAAAACCAAATCACGGATTATAGCCGACCCTGATTCTGAGGGAAATGCTCATATTATTGAAATTGTTGCCGAAGGAGTAAAATTCAAAATAGAAGTCTGCAGTATTCCTCTGGGATTAGTAACAGGGGCTTACACACCAGTATCGGCTTATAATTCGGTGAGCAAAATATTGACAAAGAGCGGTCTCACGATAATCTGATGTTATTGACTTCAGGCCTCGCAGAAATGCGGGGCCTTTTGTTATGTAAGCATCCGACTGATTTCATAGCATCACGAAAAGCAGGAGCTAGCCAGGCTAGCTCCTGTTCTTTCGCTACTTGAAAATCTCGTCGCCGCTCTTGAAGCCAAGGCCGGGGTGGTTGTCGAAGCGGACAACGCCGACCGCCGCCTTGCCGGCGACCGCTTTACCGACCCGCGCCGTACCCTCGATGCCGAAGCCGCCGCACAGTTCGATGGCCACGATGCCCTGGCCGACAAGTTCCCTGGCGACCGCTTCCGCTTCGCCGTAGTCCTTGACGCCCACGGCGGTCAGCTTGACCGCCGGCGTGTCCACCGTGGCCCGGTGCCTATCGCTGTCGGCCTCGGGGGCGATGAAAATAAACGCCGCCTGCAAACTCATGCTGCCTCTCCCTCTTTCGCTGAAGCTTTTCCGTCTGGCCAGTGAGGCCGGCAGTCAGACAAACACCTGGTACGGCTTTGCGATCAGCCGCAGCAGCAGGCCGAGAAACTCCGCCGCCGGCGCCCCGTCGATTACCCGGTGATCGAAGGCCAGCGACAGTCCCAGCAGCGGCCGGACAACGATCTGGCCATCGACGGCGGCCGGCTGCTCCACTATCCGGCCGATCCCCAGGATGGCCGACTCGGGCTGGTTGATGATCGGCGTGAACCAGTCGACCGAGCAGTAGGCGCCGATATTGGTGACCGTGAAGGTTCCGCCCTGCATTTCCTCCAGGCCGAGGGCATTATCCCTGGCCCGCTGCGAGAAATCTTTTATCTCCCGGCTGATTTGCGACAAGGTTTTGCTGTCGGCCTTTCTCACCACCGGCACCATGAGGCCGTTGTCGAGGGCGACGGCGACGCCGATGTTGGCCTCCTGATACTGCCTGATCTGGCCGCCGTCGAGCGACACGTTGATCTGGGGCCGCAGCGCCAGAGCCCTGGCGGCGATTTTCACCAACATGTCGGTTAGGGTTATCTTGGCCTCGCTGACCTCGTTGATCGCTTTCCGCAAAGCCAGGAGAGCCGAAACGTCGACACTGACGTGATAGTTGACCTTGGGGGCAATCGCCCAGCTGCGGGCCATGTTGTCGCCGATGATTTTCCGCATGCCGCTGTAAGGTTTGAGGGTAAAGGGGACCTCGCCGGCACTGTCGGGCAGGGCGGCGGCGGCGACCGGCGGCCCGCCCGCCGGCACCCGGCCTGCGGCCAGCGCTTTCTCCACATCCTCGCGGGTGATTCGTCCCGCCGGGCCGGTACCGGTTATCCTGGCAATATCCAGGCCATTTTCCTCAGCCAGTTTGCGGGCGACCGGCGAAATCCGGATTTTTTCGCCGCCAGGCTCGGCCGGGACCGGTCCGCCGGCCGCCAATGCCGGCTCGCCGGCGGACACGCTCGTCGTCCCGGGGACGCCGATGACGGCCATCAGGCCGCCGACCGGCAGCTCCGCCTCCTCGGCGGCGAGTATCCTCAGCAGGACGCCATCGGCCGGCGCCTCGACAATATTGGTGATCTTGTCGGTCATGATTTCGACGATCGCCTCGCCCCGCTTGACGGCATCGCCCTCCTTTTTCAGCCAGCGGCTGACCTTGCCTGTCACCATCGACAGGCCCATCTTGGGCATGGTTACCTGTGTTGCCATATCGCGGCCTCCTTATCTGCCCGGACCTCGTTAATGCGTGCGCAAAAAACGGCTTTTGGCGGCCGCGCCGCTAAGCGCCGCCTGGATATCAACCACCGCCGGCCCGTCGAACGTCAACTTGATCGCCAGTTTATCGGCGGCCCCGACCTCGATCTCCCGCTCACCGTCGAGAGCAATAATGCCCGGCCCGGCCGCCACCGCGACCGATTCGCCCACGGCGACCGGCCGGAAGCCTTCCACGGCGATCGGGACGACCAGGCCCGGCGCCACTGGCGCCAGAACGGTAAGCCTTCGCGCGCCGAAGGTCAGGCACAGGCCCCTATTTTCCTGGGCGCCGATCGGCAGGAGGTTGCCGCCGATCGAGGATATCCCCATGTTGTGGGGTTCACCCCTGGTCGTCACCACCTGGCGGATGCGCTCGCTCTCCCAGATGGCCCGCGAGCCGATGAAATTGTCCGCCAGGACGACGGCGTCGACCAGGGCGATGTCCAGCGGGCAGCCATCACGGTAAACGATCAGCTTTTTGCTCGGCCGCACCGCCGGCGGCCCACCGACCACGCCGCAGGCCACCACGCCCGCCGCCAGGCCGGCGGTGGTACCCTCCACCATAACCGGGAAAACGTTATTCGTCCCGGTCGACACCGGCACAAGCGGCACGTCGCCGCAGCCCTTGGCCACCATCCGGTTGGTGCCGTCGCCGCCGAGGGTAACGATGCAGTCGGCCTTGCCGGCCTGCATGGCCAGGGCCGCCTGCAGCGAATCCTCCTGAGTGCCTGTCAGCACGATATCGACCGCCGTCACCGCCATCGGCAGCCGGTGGCAAGCGTTCAGGCCGTCGATCGCTTGCGGCACGATACCGTAATAATCGGGCATATAGCTGACCCGTTCCACGCCGGCAGCCGCCAGGCCAAGCAAAATACGGCGGACAATATTCACCTTTTCCTGATTGTCGAAAACCGTCCCGTAGGCCACCAGCCGCCGGATATCCTTGCCGGAAGCCGGATTGGCGATGATTCCCACAGTAGCCACGCGCTGTCCTCCTTGGCCCGCTTTGAGCCTTTAGAACAATTCCTTTACCGCCTTGACTATTTTCGCCTCGCTGGGCAGATAGGCCGCCTCGAGGATGGGCGCGAAGGGGACGGGTGTATCGGGTGCCGTTACCCGTATTATCGGCGTATCCAGGAGATCGAAGCCCTCCTCGGCTACGAAGGCGGCGATTTCGCCGCCGAAACCGCCGGTGCGGACCGCCTCGTGGGCGATTACCAGCCTGCCGGTTTTGGCCACCGACTGGAGAATGCTTTCCTTGTCAAGGGGCACCAGGGTCCTGAGATCGAGCACCTCGGCGCTTATCCCCTCTTTGACCAGGGCTTCGGCCGCCGCCAGCGCCTTTGTTACCATCCACGACCAGGCCACTATCGTCACATCGGCCCCCGACCGCTTGATATCGGCTTTGCCGAGGGGCACGACATACTCGCCCTCCGGCACCTCGCCGCTGACGCCGAGCAGTTGCTTGTGCTCGATATACACCACCGGGTTGTCGTCGCGGACGGCTGCCGCCATCAGCCCCTTGGCGTCGGCCGGCGTTGCCGGCATAACCGTCTTCAGACCGGGGATATGGGTAAACCAGGCCTCCATGCACTGCGAATGCTGGGCCGCCGCCGACATGCCGCCGCCGCAGATCGTCTTGACGACCATCGGCACCTTGGCCTTGCCGCCGAACATATAACGCATCTTGCCGGCCTGGTTGAAAAGTTCGTCCATGCACACCCCGGTAAAGTCGACGAACATGATTTCGGCGATCGGCCGCAGGCCGGCGGCGGCGGCGCCCACCGCCGTGCCGATTATCGCCGTTTCGCTGATCGGCGTGTCCAGCACCTGCCCGGGAAATTCGTCGATCAGCCCGGCCGTCACCCCGAAGCAGCCGCCGAACTTGCCTACATCCTCGCCGGCCAGATACACGCTGACGTCCCGTTTCATTTCCAGCCTGATGCCGTCCCTGATGGCCTCGGCATATGTCATCTTTTTCATGTTATCACCCTTTCCCGTACTTTCTCATCAGCCTGCGAAAACGTCGGTCAAAACAGCCTCCAGAGCCGGGTCGGCGCTGCCCTGGGCGAAATCGACGGCGGCGGCGATCTGGGCCTGGGCGTCAGCCTCGATATTGGCCAGCTCGACGGCGGTGGCGTAACTGAGCTGGATGATCTTCTCGGCCAGCCGCGGTATCGGATCCTTCTTGATCCAGCCTTCCTGCTCGGCCGGGTCCTTGTAGGCGGCAGGATCGCCCTCGAAGTGGCCGCGCCACCGCCAGGTCTTGCACTCGATCAGGCTGGGGCCGTCGCCGTCCCTGGCCCGTTTGACGGCCGCGAAGGCGGCCTCGTACACGGCGATGACATCGTTGCCGTCCACCGTGATGCCCGGGATGCCGTAGGCGCCCGCCCGGTCAGCAATGTCGCTGATCGTCATATGATTGCGCTGCGAGTTGGAGATGCCGTACATGTTGTTCTCGCAGACGAAAATAACCGGCAGCTTCCAGATCGAGGCCATGTTGAGCGACTCGTGGAAGGTGCCGCGGTTGGAGGCGCCGTCGCCGAAGAAACACACCGCAACCGCGTCGGTCTTCTTGTACTTGCAGGCAAAGGCCGCGCCGGTGGCGATCGGCTGGCCGGCGCCGACGATGCCGTTGGCCCCGAGGATGCCGAGGCCGACGTCGGCGATATGCATCGAGCCGCCCTTGCCTTTGCAGTAGCCGCTGGCCTTGCCGAACAGCTCGGCCATCATCAGGTCGACCTTGCCGCCCTTGGCGATAAGGTGGCCGTGGCCGCGGTGGGTGCTTGTGATGAAATCCTTGGCCGTAAGATTGGCGCAGACCCCGGTTGCCACGGCCTCCTCGCCGATGTACAGGTGGACGAAGCCGGGCAGCTTGCCGGCGGCGAACAGTTCGACCGCCTTATTCTCGAAAGCCCTTATCGTAACCATGGTCTGATAAAACCCGAGCAGCTTCTCCTTGGTAAGTTCCATACTATTCCCTCCTTCTTATTAGCCGAAAGTGATCAGTTTTGGCGTCCGCTGCTGCCGGTCAGAGGTCGACATCCACATAAACGGTGACCGCGGCTACGGCGATCACGACGGTATCGCCCGGGCCGAGGGCCGGCAGGTTGAGCCCCCGGGCCGCCAGCCCGCCGGCAACCACCTCCAGCGACTTTGTCCCGAAAGGAATCGTTGCCAGCACTTCGTCGCCGTTCACCGCCGCCGGCTGCGGACAGCCGATCTTGACCTCGACATGCATTTCTTCGGGACTCTTGAGGCCGATAATCTCGCCCAGGCCGCACAAGCAGCTGCGGCTGATCGCGTCCTTCACCGCCCGCTGGGCCGCCTTGGTCACATCGCCGCCATGCAGGTCGGCGCCGCTGCCGAATTCCACAACATAACGCCTGCGCCCCACCTCTTCACCTCCTTCGCTTTCGTTCCCGCGGC
>JAEZLU010000091.1 GCA_023415075.1 Bacillota bacterium | reverse complement strand
TTGACCACCCGCTCCATACGGGACAGGCCGATGCGGAACTGGTTCTGCAGCAGCTCGCCCACCGACCGCAGCCGGCGGTTGCCCAGATGGTCGATATCGTCGACATTACCGTGGCCATCCATCAGATTCAGGAGATAGCTGACCGCCGCCAGGATATCTTCCTTAGTAATAGTACGGTGATTGTAAGGCAGTACCGGATTGCACAGCAACTTGACCACCGAGCCGTCCTTCTGGCGGATGCGGGCCTCAATCAGCGTATCGCCGCTCGCCAGTCCGCTCTGCTCGATGCGGGCGATGGCCTTTTCATCCACCACCGAGCCGGCCTCCAGAAGCACCTCGCCGGTAGCCCTGTCGACAAGCGGCTCAGCCAGCGTCTTGCCCATCAGGCGACGGCGCCAGCCTAGCTTCTTGGTCAGCTTGTAGCGGCCGACCGCCGCCAGGTCGTAGCGCTTGGAATCGAAGAACAGCGTCTCCAGGAGCTGGGTCGCGTTCTCAACCGTCGGCGGCTCGCCCGGCCGCAGGCGCTTATAAATTTCCACAAGGGCCTCTTCGCGGGAATCGGTATTATCCCGTTCCAGCGTCGCCCGGATACGGACATCGTCGCCGAAAAGCTCCTGAACGACGCCGCTTGACGCCCAGCCCAGAGCCCGCACGAGAACTGTCACCGGCAGCTTGCGGGTCCGGTCGACCCTTACCGACACCACGTCGTTGGCGTCGGTCTCCAGCTCCAGCCAGGCGCCACGGTTGGGGATGACGGTGGCGTTATACAGCTTCTTGCCGCTGGCGTCGATCGTCTCGCCGTAGTACACGCCCGGCGACCGCACCAACTGGCTGACGATAACCCGCTCGGCCCCGTTGATGATGAAGGTGCCGTTGTCGGTCATCAGCGGAAAATCGCCCATGAAGACTTCCTGCTCTTTTATCTCGCCGGTCTCGCGGTTGATCAGGCGCACGCTGACGCGGAGCGGCGCCGAATAAGTCACGTCGCGCTCCTTGCATTCCTCCACCGCATACTTCGGCTCGCCGAGGATAAAGTTCTCAAAGGAAAGAACCAGGTTGCCGGTGAAATCCTGGATCGGCGAAATATCGTGGAATATCTCCTGCAGGCCCTCCTTGAGAAACCAGTTGTAGGAATTCTTCTGAATCTCGATGAGGTTGGGCATATCCAGTACTTCGTCGATCTTGGCGTAGCTGTACCTGACCCTATTGCCCACCGGAACAGGATTGAACATTAAAGCCTTCACCCCTTAGCCAATTTTGCCATGGCTACTGCCACATGAAAAACACTACATTAGGGAACGATAAAATGCGAAAAAGAAGCAAGGTTTGTCAGTTAACATGAAAAACCTTGCTCTTTTGCCGATGAAATGGACACTTCATCCTCCATTATGCTACTATTTCCTGCCAGTGGATAAAATATACCCGCCAGGCGGGTAAAAATATATCCACAGGAAAATACGTACCGCATTTTAAGATGATACCATACGGAAGCCTCACTGTCAAGCAATATTAGCCAAATTTGAGAACAAAAGCTAAGAGAGCACCCGCAGGGTGCTCTCCTTGTGTGGCGACAATCTTACTTGACGTCGACTGAGGCGCCGGCTTCCACCAGCTTGGCTTTGAGGGCTTCGGCGTCGGCCTTGGAGATTTTCTCCTTAACAGGCTTGGGAGCGCCGTCGACCAGGTCCTTGGCTTCTTTGAGGCCGAGGCCGGTCACTTCGCGGACGACCTTGATGACGTTGATCTTGGCCGCGCCGGCGCTGGTGAGGATAACGTCGAATTCGGTCTGCTCTTCGGCGGCCGGAGCGGCAGCGGCGGCGCCGGCGGCGGGGGCGGCGGCCATAGCCACGGGGGCGGCGGCGCTGACGCCGAATTTCTCTTCGAGGGCCTTGATAAGCTCGGCCAGCTCGAGAACGGTCATCTTCTCAATAGCTTCCATGATTTGATCTTTGCTCATTTAAATATACCTCCAAATTCTTTCTTAAAGTTTTTTTCCATAAGGTTTTCTTGTTACAGTCGCTAAGACCGACAGAGAGGGTCCAGATGCCAGGCGGACCGAGGACGCGCCGCGACGCGTACACGGTAGTACGCTAGCAAGCCCCCGCAGGGCCAACGCCGCAGATGGGCCCTATATGGCGGTCGAATTAGGCCGACTCTTTCTGCTTGCGGATGGCTTCCAGGGCATACACCAGGTTGCTGGGAACGCCGCCCAGTACCCGGACGAAGCCGGCGATCGGCGCCTGCATGGTGCCGAGCAGTTGGGCGACCAGCACCTCGCGCGGCGGCAGACTGGCCAGGGCTTTAACGCCGCCGGCGTCGATAACCTTGCCTTCCACCAGGCCGGCTTTGATCTCAATGGCCTGCAACTTGTTCTCGCGGATGAAATCCGACAGCACCTTGGCCGGGGCGACCGGATCCTTAGCCGACATGGCTATGGCCGTCGGTCCCTCGAGATACTTGTCAAGGCCTTCGATGCCCACTTCCTTAGCGGCAAGGCGGGTCAGAGTATTCTTCATGACCCGGTATTCCACGCCTGCTTCCCGCAGTTTGCGGCGCAGCTTGGTGTCCTGGGCCACGCTCAGTCCGCGGTAGTTGGTAAGCACGGCGCCCTTGAGGCCGGCGAGCTTTTCCTTGATTTCGCTGACAACTGCCTGCTTCTCGGTCCTG